>NZ_OBEN01000006.1 GCF_900215655.1 Hydrogenobacter hydrogenophilus
CTTTTAAAACCCATAGCGGACACCTTCAGGGAACAGTTCTACACAGAAAGACTCTACCACAAAGTGCTTGCCAAAGGCTATCTGATGGTGTCTAAAGGGTTGTATTATGCGGGGGATAGGCTTACCCTAGATGGTTTTATAAACCTTCTGAGCTTTTTATACCTCAAAGTGGTAAGGTTTTTGTGGATGAAGTTGGATATAATGGTGGTAGACCTATTTATAAACGGTGTAGCAAAGTTTTCTTTCAAAACAGGAAAACACATAAGAAATGTGCAAACAGGCCTCCTGAACAACTATGTTCTGTTTTTGCTCATTGGTATAATCTTCATACTTGGTGTGATAACTTACTCCCTGAGGTGAGGTCATGGAAAAGCTTGGAGCGCAGTTTCCGCTCATATCAGTAAGTATGATCATACCCATTTTGGGAAGCCTTCTTGTACTTGTACTTCCTGAGAGGTTCACCAAAGGGATAAGTCTTCTGTCAACAGGAATAAGCTTCCTTATAGCATTATGTTCTCTGATGTTTTTTGATTTTTCAAAAGGTGAGGTAGTTCAGTTTTACGAACACTATCCCATCATTCCTGAGTTGGGAATAAATCTGTCTTTGGGGCTTGATGGACTTTCCATGCTTATGTACCTTCTTACTACGCTCGTTTCTTTTGTTGCTGTTCTTTGGTCTGTACGGGATAGGCAGATAGACCACAGAATAAAAGAGTACTTTTTGTGGTTTTTGCTTGCTGAAAGCTTTCTTATAGGTGTATTTTCAAGCTGGGACCTTATAGTTTTTTATGTCTTTTACGAGCTTACCTTAGTACCTATGCTTTTTGTGATAGGCATATGGGGCTATAAGCTCAGGTTATATTCCGCTTACAAGTTCTTTATATACATATTTGTCTCCTCGTTGTTTTTACTTTTGGGAATAGTTAGCCTTGCGGTACAACATTACAAGCTTTTTGGACGCTTTTCCTTTAGTTATTTTGACCTTATGAACAACGATTACTCCCTTTGGCTGGGTGTATTTCTGTTTATGCTCTTCTTTATAGCCTTTGCGGTGAAAACGCCCATAGTACCCTTCCACACTTGGCTTCCTGATGCTCACGGGGAAGCTCCCACTGCTGGTTCAGTAGTGCTTGCTGCAATACTCTTAAAGATGGGAACTTATGCTCTTTTTAGGTTTAACATAGGGCTATTTCCAAAAGTGGTGGTTTTCCTAATGCCACTACTCGTTCTGTGGGGCATATTCTCCATAGTGATGGCTTCTTGGTTTACTATAAGCCAGAACAATCTCAAAAGGTTTGTAGCTTACTCTTCTGTAAGCCATATGGGTTTTGTAGTAACAAGTATGTTTCTACTGAATCTGGATGGGTTTAGGGCAAGCATAATGGAAATGTTTGCACACGGACTTACATCTGCTTCTCTCTTTATGATAGCGGGGTTTATATATAACAGGCTTCACAGCTTTAACATGGATGCGCTCAAGGGAAGTGCCAAGTTCATGCCTGCTTTTGCTATAATTACTGTCATAACTGCTTACTCCTCTATGGGTCTTCCGGGTGGTTCTTCCTTTTGGGGTAAATTTCTCACTGTGCTTTCCGCAAGAGAGTATACAACACAGTTGGCTCTTTTGGTCATTGCAGGCGCTTTCTTCAGTGCAGTTTATGTGCTCTACTTCATGAAGGTCCTCTTTTTGGATACCAAAGAAGAAAGCAGGTTGATACATTTTACGGATATAAGGGGTTTTAAGCTATCTGCCTTTTTACTTCTTCTTATTCCCATGTTTATGGTAGGGTTATTACCCTCTCTGTTTTTCAACATCTTTGATATGTCTGCAAAGAAACTCTTGCTTTCTGTAATGCACAAATTGATAGGAGGATAGGGTAGGAATGGAACTTAAGGGCTTGATAGGTAGTATAGAGTTTCCGAAGATGGCACTGATAATACCTGAACTTACAGTGCTCATAACGGGCTTTTTGCTCTTTACTCTTGATCTTATCTTCAAAAGAGCTAATTACAAGCTTTACACATGGATAAGTGTAGTGGGTTATTTTATGGCACTGCTTTACATAGCCTTTAATCCTTCCTTATCGGGAAGCACCTTTTATGGCCTGTATGTACGGGACTACTTTTCTTCCTTCTTGCATTTTTTTATGATACTTCTGACCATATTTGTTCTTGCTTTCACTTACCGCTACTATAGACAGAAACTTTCACTCTACAGGGAGTTTTATTACATACTCTCCTTTGCCTTAGTGAGTGCCATGTTCTTAGCATCTTCCTATAACTTGATCACTCTCTATGTAGCCTTAGAAGGTGTTTCCATTTCCTTTTACATACTTACCGCTCTTTTGAGGGGTGATTTCAACTCAAAGGAAGGATCTTTTAAGTATCTCATACTGGGTGGTTTAAGTATAGCTTTGGCTTCTTATGGTGCAGCTTTTATGTACATCTACGCGGGATCCCTTGACCTTCAAAAGATACTCACCTATTCTGGACAAAACAAGGACCTTTTGATACTTGGACTGGTCTTTTTCCTTATAGGATTTGCTATAAAAATAGGTGCGGTTCCTTTCCACTTTTGGCTTCCTGATGCCTATCAGGGTGCACCAACACCCATAACAGCCTATATGGCATCTGTGGGAAAGCTCGCCTTCTTCGCACCCGTTGTGAGGATAATGCCCCTAATTCAAGAACACTTCGCTTATGCTTGGGTGATAACTGTAGGAATTATATCCGCTATGACTATGCTTTACGGAAATTTAGTCGCCCTTGTACAAAAAGATGTGAAAAGGCTTCTTGCTTACTCCTCCATAGCTCATTCGGGATACATACTGGCAGGCATAGCTGTTGCAAAGGCTATAGGACTAAAAGCTGTTCTTTACTTTCTGATCGCCTATGCTCTCATGGGTGCTGGTTCTTTTCTACTGCTGGCACTCTTAGAAAGACATCCCCAGTGGCAAAACAAGATGGAAGAGTTCTCAGGACTGCGCTTTAGCATGCCTTGGATAGCAATATCTTTTATGATATTCATGTTCTCCCTTTTGGGGGTGCCCCCTTCGGTGGGTTTTGTGGGAAAGGCTCTTGTATTTACCGCTTTGTCCTTTGACAGACTTTGGTGGTTAGCATTTATCATGATACTCGCAACGGGTATATCCACAGGCTACTATGTAAGGCTGGTAGTTCTCACCTTTATGAAGGAGAGCAGTAGGTCCATCAAAGTGGAGAGTTCCCTTGCGGAAAAGGTGGTTATATTTGTGCTGACGCTTTCTGTTGTCATTTTGGGTGCTGTGCCTATAATAATATGGAGCTTTGCCAGTCAGTCTGCGGACATACTTTTCAAGAGGTAGTGGCATGGATTACATGGGGCTTTTGATATTTTTAGGTGTAATGGTGGTGCTTTCTCTGCTTCTCATATCCTTGAACTCTCTGCTTGGTCCCAAAACTCCGGAAAGTATGGAAGATTACCCTTACGAGTGTGGAGTTCCCCTTTACGACATGAGCGCTCAGTCTACCTTCCATCAAGGTTATTACCTTCTTGGACTTTTGCTACTGCTCTTTGACATAGAAGCTGCCTTTCTCTTCCCTTGGACAGTGGTTTACAAACATCTTGGCATCTTTGGATTTGTTGAGATGTTCCTGTTTATACTGATACTCACCTACGGGCTTTTGTATGCTTGGAGAAAAGGTGCCTTAGATTGGCAGTTTGAAGAAGAGGTCTTTGAGAGGTGAAAGCATGCCTTGGGCTAAGGAAGAGGACTTTATAGAGCTAAAAAGGAAGTTTCCGGACCTGCAGATAGAAGTAAAACCCACTATAACTAACCTTCACATAAGTAAAGATAAACTAATAGAACTGCTAAAAGACCTGAAAGACCTTGGTTTTAAGCTTTTTGTGGACCACTCTGTGATAGACTTTCCAGATAAAAAACCCAGGTTTCAGGCTTTCTACATACTCTACAATGTAGAAGAGAAAAAGAGAGTGGTAGTAAAGACTTGGACAGATGATACTCTTCCCAGCATAGAAAAACTTTGGTTTGCGGGCAAGTGGGCGGAAAGAGAATGCTACGATATGTTCGGAATACACTACGAAGGGCACGAAAACTTGGTAAGAGCCTTCATGTGGGAGACCTACCAGTACCACCCACTGCGCAAGGACTTTCCCTTAGAAGGTTATGCCAATGTAGACCTTCCTTCCCTTAACGAGGTACTCTATGGGGATAACCTTACTGGCACTATGAACTACAGTAGGATGCACACTGCTGTACCTACCCTTGAAGATCTTGAAATAACAGAAAAGAAAAGACTAAAGAAGAAAGCTCAGATAGTGCTAAACTGGGGACCTTTGCATCCGGGTACTCACGGCACCATGTGGTTTCTCTTTGATTTGGAAGGGGAAAGGGTGGTTCAGTGCGATGTGATCCTTGGACAACTCCACAGGGGTGTGGAAAAACTCGCAGAAAACCAGATGTATAACCAGTTTCTCGTCTATACAGACCGAATGGATTACATATCCGCTCTTTGTTCTAATCAGGCTTGGGTAGTGGCTGTGGAAAGGCTCTTGGGTATAGAGGATCTTGTGCCAGAAAAAGCCAAGTACATAAGAACTATGATGTCCGAACTTCAAAGGATAAACTCTCACCTTCTTTGGCTTGGCACTTATGCTTTGGACCTTGGGGCTTTGACCATATTCCTTTATGCCTTCAAAGAAAGGGAAAAGCTCATGGACATCATAGAAGGTATTACAGGTGCAAGGCTCACCATAAGCTACCCACGGGTGGGGGGTGTCAGGATGGATCTGCCAGAAGGTGCTTTAGAGGTAATTAAAGCCTTCATAAAGAGATTTCCTAAAGAACTCAAAGATTGGGAGAACATACTCACCAGAAACAGAATATGGCTAAGGAGAAATGTGGATGTAGGAATAATTAGTAAAGAGGATGTGTACTTCTACGGTCTTACCGGTCCTGTGGCAAGAGGCTCGGGTGTAGCGTATGACATAAGGAAGCTTGAGCCCTACGATGCGTATCCTTATGTAGACTTTGATGTGCCTGTAGGTGAAAAGGGAGATGTGTACGACAGATATTTGGTGCGCCTTGAGGAGATGAGACAAAGTGTAAGGATTATAGAGCAGTGTGTTGCTGTCTTAGAAAAGATGCCTCCCTCTGCACCCTTCTTTGCGGAATCTCCAGACCCTAAAAAGATAAAACTTTCCATTGACGGAATAGGACTAAAGGTGCCAGAAGGTGAAACCTACTCTTCGGGAGAAAACCCAAGGGGTGAGCTTGGATTCTTTATATACTCAACAGGTGGGGTAAAGCCATATAGAGTCAAGATAAAACCCGGAAGCATGTATAACCTTTGCATTTACCCAAAGCTTATGCAAGACAGAGTTATAGCGGACGCTGTTGCCATACTGGCAAGCTTAGACCCTGTTGTAGGAGAGATAGACAGGTAAGGAGGAGGATATGGAAGGACTCTTGTCCGCCCTGATAATCATCGGTATAAAGATACTGGTGATCCTTGCTATAGTGTTGGGTGTGGGTGCTTATCTTACTTTGGTAGAAAGGAAGGTAGCTGCACACATTCAAAGAAGACCAGGACCTATGGTGGTAGGCTGGCACGGTCTTTTACAACCCTTAGCGGACGGCATCAAACTTTTGACCAAGGAAGACCTTTTCCCAAGGTACGGAAACAAGTTCCTTTACAACTTGGCTATAGTTATGGCTCTTGTTCCAGCATCTTTGGTTTTTGCGGTGGTGCCTTTTGGTCCCGAGTTTGAAGTATTTGGCATAAAGGTAAAACCCATATTAACGGATGTAAATGTGGGTCTTTTGCTCTTTTTTGCTCTTGGTTCTTTGGCTGTATATGCTATAGCCTTAGCAGGATGGGCGTCTAATTCCAAGTATGCCCTCATAGGCTCTATGAGAAAGGCAGGTATAGTGATCTCCTACGAGGTTGTGATCACTTTTGCCCTCATGGGACCCATAATATTGGCTCAGACCCTTTCCACTTACGGCATAGTTCAACAACAGATAGAACAGAAGCTTTGGTATCTGTGGCTACAACCTATAGCCTTTGTGGTTTATATGTTTGCCATGCTTGCAGAGACGGGCAGAGTTCCCTTTGACATACAAGAAGCGGAGGCAGAACTGGTCACTGGCTTTACCGTGGAGTACGGTGGTATGAAGTTTGGACTTTTCCCCCTTGTAGAGTGGTATGTGGAAACGCTGTCTCTATCAGCTATAGCTGTAGTGGTTTTTTTAGGTGGATGGTCTCCTATAAACATACCCTTTGTGGGCTTTATAGACCCTCTCTTTTTCTTGGGTCCTTTGTCTCCCTTTGTGTGGTTTGTGCTCAAAGTATCCTTACTCTTTCTGTTCGTCCTTTGGCTTCACTGGACACTTCCAAGATACAGAATAGACCAGATCACATCAACCGCTTGGAAAGTTATGCTACCTCTAACGCTTGTAAATTTGGTCTTTACCGCTATTATTGCTCCTATGGTGTGGCGCTAAGATGAAAGTAGTTATAGTGGGCAACGGTCCAGCATCTGCAAGCGCTGTAGAAGCCTTCAGGCAGGTGGATAAAGATTCTGACATTATAGTCCTGTCTGATGAGGAGTATCCTACATACGCTCCTAACTGTATGGAAAACGTGATAAGAGGAGATATATCCCAAGATGCACTCTTCTACAAAGGTGGGTATGCCTTCTATGAGAAGTACAAAGTGGACTTTAGACCCAAGAAAGAAGTGATAAGCATAGACAACAAAAGAAAGGTGGTGATAGTAAAGGGTGGAGAAGAGATACCTTACGATAAGTGCCTTTTGGCAGCTGGGGCTAGTAGCTTTGTGCCACCTATACCGGGAAAGGAGCTGGGGGGAGTAACTACAGCCAAAAACTTAGATGATGCAAAAAGAATAAGGGAATGGATACTCTCTGGAAAGGTAAAAAGGGCGGTCATAGTAGGAGCCGGACCCATTGGAGTGGAGGATGCAGAAACCTTAAAGCATATGGGAATTGAGGTGCATGTGGTGGAGTTCTTTGACAGGGTACTTCCTCGTATGTTAGATAAGTCTATGGCGGACAGATACATGAAGGCTCTGCAAGATGAGGGTATAAACTTTTACCTTAACCATCAGGTGGTAGCTATTCACGGAGAGGATGGTTGGGTGGAAGCGGTAGAGATAAAGCACTTGGGTTCTGACGAAAGCAAGTTTATAGAAACGGACATGGTGATACTTTCCACTGGTGTGAGACCAAGGACACACATTATTCAGGATACGGACATAAAGCTACACATAGATGAGAACAAAAACAGGGTGGTGGGCGGTGTGCTGGCCAACGAGTATCAGCAAACATCAGACCCTGATGTGTACGCTGCTGGAGACATATGCTCTGGAAGGGATGCTTGGGGAAATTACAGGTGGATAGCTCTGTTTCCTACCGCACAGCAAGGGGGAGCAATAGCGGGATACAACATGGCTGGGCTAAGAGTAGAAAACCCAGGGCTTGTGGATTACAACGCAGTCAAGACAAGGGGAGCTGTGGCAGGCAGTGGAGGAACTTTTGAGGATGCGGAAGAAGCCTTTACCGCAGAATACGAGAACTACCTTATAAAGGTCTTTCTCAAGGAAGGAAAGGTTTGTGGATACCAGTTTGTGGGCATACCTAAGGGAGGGGCACTTAACTTGAGGAACGCCTTCCTGCAAGGAAACCAAGAGTTTATAAAGAGGGTTTTAAAGGACAGAGGTTTGGGGCTGGAGGCTTCTGGAGTTCTCTTTCATCACTTTATGAGGTTTAAAGACAGGCGTATCTCACCAGAGATTGTGAAAGCGATAAAGATGGGTATGTTAAGGAGTCTTGCCAATCCCAAATACGAAGTGCCCCTTTTCTATGTTTAAAGTGTTCTTTGGCGGTAGCTTTGACCCAGTACACATAGGACATCTCATCGTAGCAAGAGATGTTCTTGAACAGCTACAAGCAGAAAGCATAGTGTTTCTACCAGCTTTTCAATCACCACTCAAAGAGCCTCATGTAGCAACACCACAGGAAAGGCTTGAGATGCTTTCTTTGGCAGTAGAGCAAGAAAAGGGCTTTGAGGTTAGCAGTTTAGAAATAGAAAGACGAGGTGTGTCTTACACAGTTGATACAGCTCAGGAGCTTTTCCACACCTTGGGTGAAAGACCCACTTTTTTAGTAGGAGCGGACAGTGTAATGACTTTGCACCTGTGGAAAGACCCCCAAAGGCTTACAAAGATGGCAAAGTTTGTGATAGCAGATAGGTACGCAAAGGCAAAGGAGGTAAGAAGTTATATGAGCTCTACCTTTCCCAACCTGAAAGAAGGTGAGGACTACATAATCCTTAGCACCAGAAACATAGATATATCATCTACAGAGATAAGAAACAGGATAAGGGAAGGCAGGAGCATAAAGTGGCTTGTGCCAGAAAAAGTAGAAAACTACATACTCCAGAAGAGTATCTACATCAGAGAGAGATGACTGGCTTGAACTCCGCAGGCTTTACGCTGTAGCACTCTCTAAAGACTGCGTAGGGACATCTTTTTGCACAGTATTCGTGATCCAGCCTGTTGAAGAGTTCCACTATGGACTGACCTTTTGAATCAAAAATGAGGTCTATATCTATGTGCTTGTCAAACTCGGCTCTTTCAAGTATAGGATATACATCGCAGGCTATGTTCGCCATGGCAGGCTCTACCCCTTGTTTTTTAACCTCGTCAAAGAGCCTCATTAGGGTAGAGACGCCTGTAGCATCAATGTAATTCACCGCCTCCATGTCAAGGAGCAGAAACTTGAGCGGTCCTTTGGACTTCCTACTTCTGACCTTTTCAAGCACATACTCGTACACATATTCTGCGTTAGCAAAGTATATGGGCATATTGGGCCTTATATAGAGTATCTGTGGGCATTCGGGTAGATGCTCTCTCTCTGCATTCACGAAGGTCTGGGACTGGGGGTTTCTTGTAAGGATCACAAGCCTTGGGTACATGGTCTTGTATACGAAAGAGCCAAGAGCGATAAGAGTTCCCAAAGTGAGGGCTACCCAAAGCTCCATGAAGAAAACGCTACCAAAAGTTATGCCAGCAACGATGCCATCTATCCTGTTTACCTTGTAGAGCTTTATTATCTCTTGGGGTCTTATGAGGTTTATGACTGCGGACAGAACTATAGCAGAGAGGGTAGCTTTGGGAAGATAATAAAAGGCAGGCGCTAACAGAAAGAGGGTTATACCCACCGTAGCACCGGTTATGACGCTTGCGATGGGCGTTTTGGCGCCAAGTTGGAAGTTAAGAGCGGACCTTGAGAAAGAACCTCCTACAGGAAAACCTTTAAAGAGTCCTGATGCTATGTTGGCTATGCCTTGTCCTATGAGCTCTTGGTTTGCATCCCACTTGTCTCCCGCTTGCATAGCCAGACGCTTTGCTACGGCAACCGCTTCTATGAGGCCAAAGGAAGCCACCACTATGGCACCGCCCCAGAGGGAAGCTACAGTTGAATAGTCTGCATTGGGTAAAGAAGGCGTGGGAATACCTTGAGGTACGCTTCCTACTATAGCTACACCAAACCTTTCAAGACTGTAAAAGTAAGATAGAAGAGAAGTAATGATCACAGCTAAAAAGGCACCTGGAATTAAAGGATGAACCTTTCTAGAGAACCATATGATGGCGTAAGCTAATATGCCTATCCCCACCGTATAAGGATTAGTTTTTTCTATCTTTGATAAAATGTCCACTATGACATTGTATATGAGGGTACTTTGAGTTATCTTGAAACCCAAAATATGTCCTGCCTGACTCAGAGCTATTACAAGAGCACCTGCACTTATAAAACCCGTTATCACGCTTGTAGATATGAGTTCTACAACAAAGCCAAGCTTGAAAAGTCCTATGGTAAGTCTTATAAAACCCACCATAAGGGCAAGGACACCCATTAGGTTTATCCACTTTTCCGAACCTGGTTCTGCCATACCGTAAAGCACAGAAGCGGAAAGAAGCGCGGTCATAGCAACTGGACCTGTGGCTAAAAACCTTGAACTTCCAAAGAGAGATGCCAGTATGGTAGGAAGGAAGGAAGCGTAAAGTCCGTATATGGGAGGCATACCCGCAAGGAGGGCGTAAGCCATAGATTGAGGCACCAAGACTGCTGCAACGGTGAGACCTGCTATAAGGTCTCTGGTTAGTTTATCTCTGTCGTAATGTTCCAGCCAACGTAAAAAGGATGTAAGCTCAAAAGATATGTTAACCCTCATTTATTTGGTGTAATTTTACCATACTTTTCGTAAACTAAGGGGAGGATCAAAAGGGTGAGCAGGGTGGAAGTGAATATACCACCTATAACTACCACTGCCAAGGGTTTTTGTATCTCGGAGCCTATGTCCTTTGTAAATAGCATGGGTAGAAGACCTAAAGAAGAGGCAGTTGCGGTAATAAGTATGGGTCTTAGTCTTCTGCTGGCACCTGTTAGCACTGCGTCTCTCAGGCTGTATCCGTTTTCTAAGAGAGACCTTATGTAAGATATTAGCACCACACCGTTTAGCGTAGCTATACCAAAAACAGCTATAAAGCCGATGGTTGCGGGCACAGAAAGGTTATATCCCGAAAGGTGCAGGGCAAACACACCCCCTATCACCGCAAAAGGCACATTAAGAAGCACTATAAGAGCATCTCTGAAGGAGTTGTAGTTTAGGTACAAAAGCAGGAAGATAAGAAGCACAGAAAGGGGCACCACCACTGAGAGCCTCTTCATGGCTCTCTCTTGGTTTTCAAACTGTCCGCCAAAAGCTACAAAGTAGCCAGGAGGTAGCTTTATCTCTTTTGATATCCTGCCCTTTAGTTCCTTCACAAAACTACCCAAATCTCTACCCGAAAGGTTAGACTGCACTAAGGCAAATCTCATACCGTTTTCACGCCTTATCTTCTGAAAACCTTGACCTATCTCCAAGTCCGCCACCTGAGAGAGGATCACTATGCTACCATCTTTGAGAAGCAGGGGAAGGTTCTTTAGGCTCTCTAAGTTCCTGTCCTTTAGGGAGAGGACGATAGGGAAGAGGATAGTGTCCTGCTGTAGGTAGCCTACCTCCTTTCCACCAAGGGCGTAGGATATTAAGTTCATGAGGTCTGAGGTGGTAAGCTGGTATCTCTTTAACTCTTCGGGCTTTGGGATGATTCTGAGCTGGAGCTTACCAGACTGGGCTTCTGTCTCTACATCCACTGCTCCTTTTGTGGACTTGACCACCTGTTCTATCTGGCTGGCTATCTGATTTATCTTCTCAAGGTCATCCCCAAAGACCTTTATGGCTACAGTGGATTTTACTCCTGAAAGGAGCTCATCTATCCTCATCTGTATGGGCTGTGTAAAGCTAAACTCCACACCCGGTACATCCTTGAGCTTCTCTCTTAGAAGGTTCACAAACTCTTCCCTGCTTTTGAAGCTCTTCCACTCGGAGATGGGCTTTAGGATAATGAAGGTCTCTATGTAGCTCACATCTTCTGGCTCTCCTACCTCCGCTCTGCCTATGTTAGAAAAGGCTCTTACTACCTCTGGATACTCAAGGGCTGTGCTCTCCACAAGCCTTGCCACCCTCTTGGATTCTTCTAAGGATATGTTGGGGTCCAAAAAGGACTTTACCAGCAGGGCACCCTCCTCAAGCTCTGGCGCAAACTCAGTACCTGTCCTTGACACCAAAAAGGCAGAGATGACAAATCCCACAAGCGTCGTGCCTATAAGCACCCACCTTATCTTGAACGCTCTTTCAAGAAGCTTTATATACCCTTCCCTTATCTTCCTAAAAAGATATGTCTCTTCTTTACCCGGCTTGAGAAGGTAGTAAGACAGCACAGGCATAAAGAGAAAGGCTACCACAAGAGAAGAAAGCAGGGCAAAGATGATGGTGGTGGCTAAGGGTTTGTAGTACTTGCCTTCAACGGACTGAAGGCTAAATATGGGCAGAAAGACGGTTATTATGATGCCTATGGCAAACACCACCGGGCGCATCACCTCCCTCACAGAGTCCGCTATGATGGATACCTTGTGTCCATCTTTTCTTTCGGAGAGGTGCTTGTATATATTTTCCACTACCACCACAGTAGCGTCCGCAAACAAACCCACACCTATGGCAAGCCCTCCCAAAGACATGAGGTTTCCGGAGATGCCTGCTTGCTTCATGAATATGAAAGTGTATAGAATGGTAAGAGGCACAGAAAGCACCACCAAAAGGGCGGTCCTTATGTTCCAAAGGTAAAGGCTTATGGCTATGGATACAAGCACTATACCCTCCACTAAGGCTTTCTCTACCGTTGAAAGAGCCTTCTTAGTGAGGTAAGCTTGGTCATAGAGTATGTCCACTTTGACACCGTCAGGTAGTATTTTCTGCACTTCCTGAAGCTTCTTTCTTAGGTCCTGCACCAGCTCCATGGTGTTAGTGTTTATACGCTTGAGTACGATGTTTCCTTGCACCTCTTTACCGTTCAGGGTAAAGGCTCCTCTTCTGTTGGGAAGTTCCGAGGGTACAACTTGCGCTATCTGTCCAAGGCTCACAGAGATACCCTCTGACTTTTTCACAGGTATGTTCTCTATGTCCTGTATACTCCTTATTCTACCTAAGCCTCTTACCACCACATCACCCTGAGGAGTAATCAAAAACCCACCTCCCGCTATCTGATTGTACTCCTCCAAAGAGTTTATGATGTCCTGCCAAGTGATGCCGTAGAGCACCATAGCATCCTGATTTACCTTGATCACATAGGCGCGCTCTGGTCCCCATTGGGAGACCTCCTCCACTCCATCCACAGCTTTTATGAGGGGTTTTACTTTCCACATCTGCAGGGTTTTTAGGTCCTCAAGGGAGTAGTTGCCTTTTGTGTCTTCCAAAGCATAAAAGAGCACATTTCCCAAACCAGAGGTGTTTGGTCCCATCCTTGGCACATACCCTGAGGGAATCTGTGCCTGAGCTTCTGGAAGCTTTTGAGCTACCAAGTTTCTGGCAAAATACACATCTGTACCATCTTTGAAAAAGGCGGTCACATAAGAGAGACCCGGCAGGCTCACAGACCTAACCGTTTCCACATCCTTTATACCCGAAAGCACCGCTTCTATGGGACGTGTCACTAAGACTTCTGTCTCTTCCGCAGAAAGCCCCGGTGTCTCTGTGTATATGACCACCTGCACAGGTGTTGGGTCTGGGAAGGTGTCTATGGGAAGCTTTAAAAAGCTCCAAAGTCCCACCCCCACACTCAAAAGCAGAAGAACAAGCACGAGTAGCCTGTAGCTAAGGATTTTTGTCATTTTGTCACCTGAGACTTGAGGAAGATAATACCGCTCACTGCAACTCTGTCGCCTTCTTTGAGGCCATCTACAAGCACTTTGCCTGCCTCCTCTCTTATCGTTCTTACCTTCCTGACCTCAAACTCTGCTGGTGCTTTCACAAACACCACATCCGCATCTCCAATCCTCTGGACCGCCTCCGCAGGAAGCCACACACCCACAGTGCTTCCAAGCACAATAACCGTTTCCGTCATAAGCCCAGGTCTCAGAAGGCCACCTAAGTTATTCACCAAAAGCCTAACGGGAACTCTCTTAGTGTTTTGGTCCACCTCGTGGGATACATAATCCACTACACCCGGAATCTTGTGTCCCTGCCAGAGCACATAACCCTTCATGCCTTTTTTTATTCTTATGGCAGACTCTGGGGTAGCATAAGCATATACCCAGAGCTTTTCGTGGGAGTGGATCTTGAACATCTCCTTAGAAGGGTCAACACCGCTTCCTGTGAGCACCTTCTGTTCCACCACATAACCACTTATGGGAGACCTTATCATGAGCGAGTCGCCCACCACTTCACCAAAGGACCTAAGAGATGCAAGGAGCGCCTCATACTCACCCTTCGCTCTTTCGTACTCTATCTTTGCAGAGTAGTACCGTGCGTAGGGTATGACCTCCTCCTTGTAGAGCATCTCTTCCCTTGTGAGTGTGTCTTTTGCTGTCTTTAGTTTTACCCTTGCCATCCTTATCTGTGCCTGTAGGTCCGCAATGTGGGGAGAGTATACAAGAGCAAGAGGAGAGCCTTTTCTAACTCTGTCCCCTTCTTTGACAAAGAGCTTTTTTACTATACCGCTCACAGGTGGATAGACCTCCGCTGAAAAAGCCGAATACTCACTAACCTTTGAAGGAAGCTTTATCTCCTCTTGCACCCTCTCAAGCTTTACAGTCATGAGCTTTATACCCAATTTTTGCTCAAGCTCTGGGCTAACCCTTATGGTCTGGGAGAACGCCATCAAGGGTAAAACAAGAAAAAATAGGAGTATCATAACTCACCCCCAAGGGAGAGGTATCTGGCATACTCTTCATGCGCTTGCATAAGAAGGTCTGCTCTGTATCTCAAAAGCTGAAGGTATCTCCTCTTTGTGTCTGAGAGCTCAAGGGATGTGATGGTCCTGAGCCTGTAGCTCTTTAGTGCAAGGCTGAGCTCCTCTTTTACCTTTGGGATCATAAAGTTCTCCACGTTATTTACCTCTCTCTTTAGTGCTTCGTATCTGCTTAAAAGCCTCTCATACTCACTCCTTGATCTCTTTAACTCAAGACTTCTGTAGCTCTCCAAACTCCTCACCTTGGCAGATAGCTGTATTATCTCGCCTTCCCGCCTGTAAAAGACAGGAAGAGTTGCAGAAAGAGCTACTCTCGCGCCGTACTCGTTCTGAGAGACTTTCTCTCCTATGGCTTCTACGCTCACCTGCGGTTTGGCAAGGGTCTTCTCTAAGTCTATGCCTGCTTTTGTACTTTTTATCATGTATTCATACTGCCTGACCTGTGGTAGGTTTTCTGGGTTTATCTCCTTCATTGGGGGTAGGTCCTGCAGTTTTCCTTCCACATTTCTTACTTCCTCACCCACCAAGAAGGACAGCCTCTGCAAGGCATTCTTTAGGTCTGTGTTGGCAAGCTCTAACTCCGTCTTTGCAAGGTCCAGCTCCCTTTCTACTCTGAAAAGCTCCAGCTTTGTGATCTCTCCAAGCTCAAAGAGCTTTTTAGTGAATTTGTATAGGTCCTGGCTTATGCGGTAGTTCTCTTGGGCAATGTTCAAAAGCTCCTTTTTGTAAAGCACAGAGTAAAAGGCACTATAAACCTCTCCCCTCAAGGTATTTCTCTCTTGGGATATGCGCTCTTTGAAGGCTTCCGTCTCGTACCTGACTACCTCTTTGCTTAGTTTTCCAATGGGATATATAAGCAGAGGTTGAGAATAAGAGACCCTATAGATGGGATTGGAGCTAACTCCATCTTTGGAAGTGCCAAAGTTGCCTACCTCAACACCCAACGTAGGGTTTAGGTAGCTCTTGTAGGTTAAGGACTTTCCCTCAAAACCCTTTAGTTCCTCCTCCAGAGCTCTTATGGAAGGATAAGATAAGATCGCCTTCTCTATTGCGGTTTTAAGATCCATACCACAAGAGAGCCCTACCACCAAAAGTAGTAATAGAATCATAATCCTTTTTTCAGTAGGTAATCATAAACAATTATGCCACCCCACCTGCCCTGCACAAAAAGAAGCAAGACACCCAGCACAAGGAGCACGGTGTAAATGTTCCTGAGAGAGCCAGGACCCCTATCCATCAAAAACCTCACAGCGCCAATAGCCAAAAACCACAAAGCAAGAAAAAGCCCAAGAGACTGATGAAAAGGAAACACAGGCACACTTGCGAGTTTGTCCTCTATAGGTTCATGAGCCAATATGCCAGATACGGTAGCCATCAGCACTGATATCACACTCAGGTAAGTAAGAAGCGCATGAAGACCATTGGGGGAATTTTTCTTAAACCTGTAGTAAAGGTCCATTATTAGGGTCATAAGGGGAAAGGCTATGGCAAAATGCACCAAAGGTGGGTGAAGTTTTATAAGATCCATAACTGCTTACCTCTTAAAAAATTTTACTATACTATAGACTATGAAAGTTGCCATCATAATGGGTAGCATTTCCGACTGGGAGCACTTAAAGGATGCATACCAAGTGTTAAAAGAGTTTGGTGTTGAGTGTGAGGTAAAAGTGGTATCCGCACACAGAACGCCAGAGCTTATGTACGAGTTTGCCAAGACTGCCAAAGACAGGGGTATAGAGGTAATCATAGCAGGAGCGGGTGGGTCCGCACACCTTCCGGGCATGACAGCATCTCTTACTACACTGCCAGTAATAGGAGTGCCTGTGCCCTCAAAACATTTATCTGGCATAGACTCTCTATATTCCATAGTGCAGATGCCACCGGGTGTTCCTGTTGCCACTGTAGGTATAGGAAACGCTACGAACGCAGGACTTTTAGCCCTAAGAATATTAGCCCTAAAGTATGACGTAATAGCCCAAAAACTCCAAGAGTACAGAAATATCCTTCAGGAAAAGGTAGAAAAGATGAACCAAGAGCTAAATTTTAAGTTATGAAAGTCAAAGAAGGCTTTTCCCTAAAAACCCACCTAAAGCCTGCAGGAGACCAGCCCAAAGCCATAAAAGAACTGCTTGATAACTTAGAAAGTGGTGTAAAAGAGCAGGTGCTTCTGGGAGCTACCGGGACAGGAAAGACCTTTACTTTGGCATGCGTGATAGCCCAATACAACAAACCCACCTTGGTCATATCCCATAACAAGATACTCGCAGCACAGCTCTACAGAGAGTTCAAAGAGCTATTTCCAGAAAACGCGGTGGAGTACTTCATCTCTTACTACGACTACTATCAGCCGGAGGCATACATACCCGAAAAGGACCTCTACATAGAAAAGGATGCCTCCATAAACCAAGTCTTAGAAAGATACAGACACTCCGCCACCATATCCGTCTTGGAAAGAAGAGATGTTATAGTGGTTGCCTCCGTGTCCTGCATATACGGACTTGGCTCTCCCGATAACTACTACTCTCTGAGGATAAAGCTAAAGGTGGGAGATAGGCTAAGCATGAGCAAACTCATCAGGAGGCTCGTAGATATAGGATACGAGAGGAACGATTATGCATACACCAGAGCCACCATGAGTGTTAGAGGTAATGCAGTGGAGGTAGTGCCTTCCGATGCGGAGGACAGAATAGTACGCATAGAGTTCTGGGATGATGAGATAGAGAGGATAACCATTATAGACGCACTAAACAGAAGTATTATCAGTGAACCCAAAGAGTTTACACTGTTTCCTGCGTCTCACTATATAGCACCAAGAGAAAACTTAGAGTTTGTGTTAGAACAGATAAAAAAGGACTTAGATGAGAGGGTAAAGTTTTTCAAGTCTCAGGGTAGAGAGCTTGAGGCAAGAAGGCTCTATCAGCGAACTATGCACGACATAGAGATGATAAGAGAAATAGGACACTGCAAGGGCATAGAGAATTACTCAAGGTACTTTGACGGTAGGAAACCCGGAGAGCCACCCTTTACCCTTCTTGATTACTTCCCCGAGGACTTTCTACTCATCATAGACGAATCGCATGTGAGTGTGCCTCAGATAAGAGCCATGTACAACGGAGACAGATCCAGAAAAGAAAAGCTCGTAGAGTATGGCTGGAGGCTTCCTTCCGCTCTTGACAACAGACCCCTAAAGTTTGAAGAGTTTCTTGAAAAGATAAATCAGGTGATTTATGTCTCCGCAACACCCGGTGATTGGGAGATTCAAAGGAGCAAAGGAGTTATAGTAGAGCAGATAGTAAGACCCACAGGACTTTTGGACCCAGAAGTGGAGGTAAGACCAAAGAGAGGACAGCTTGAGGACCTTCTCAGAGAAGTACAGGAAAGAAAGAAAAAAAATGAGCGAGCACTTGTGCTTACTACCACCAAAAGACTTGCAGAAGAGGTTGCGGACTATCTCACAGAGAGGGGGCTTTCTGCAAAATACATGCACTCTGACCTTGATGCTATAGAAAGAGCAAAAGTGATAAAAGAGCTCAGAGAAGGTAGCATAGACGTTATTGTGGGTGTAAATCTTCTGAGAGAGGGTCTTGACCTCCCAGAAGTATCCTTAGTTGCCATTTTGGACGCGGACAAAGAGGGCTTTTTGAGAAGCTACACATCCCTTATACAGACCATAGGTAGAGCTGCAAGAAATGTAAACGGCAAAGCAATACTGTACGCTGAGAGGATCACAGAATCTATGAGAAGAGCCATAGAAGAAACCAACAGAAGAAGGGAAAAACAGAAACTATACAACGAGCTTCATGGCATAACCCCAAGGAGTGTGTCCAAGCCCATAAAAGACCTTCTCTCCATAGAAGAACTGGACTATGTTAAAATGCCTTCAAATATACCCAAAGGTATAAACAGTGAGGAGGACTTACTGAAAAAGATAGAGAGGTTGGAAAAGGAAATGCTTGAGTGCGCAAAGCGCTGGGAGTTTGAAAAAGCTGCAAAGTTAAGAGATGAGATAAAGAAGCTAAGAGAATTACTAAATCTTATGTGAGGTGTAAGATATGGCTCACAAATTTGATCCATCTAAGCTGGAAAAACTTGACGATCCTTCAAGGATTGAGCTTTTTGATCCCCCCAAAGTGCTTAAGGAGTTTGGGCTAAGAAAGGGTATGACAGTGCTTGATGTAGGCACAGGTGCAGGTTTTTACCTTCCTTACCTATCTGAAGCGGTAGGAGAAGAAGGAAAGGTTTATGCCATAGACATAGAGGAGTCTGCAGTTGAGTATGCCAAACGCAAGGTGGAAAGTTTAGGTTTAAAAAATGTAGAAGTCCTAAAGTCTGAAGAAAACAAAGTGCCTTTACCTGACGGTAGTGTTGATTTTATATTTATGGCTTTTGTGTTTCATGAGCTGGAAAACCCCGTTGAGTTTATAAAGGAACTAAGGCGTGTTGCTAAAAGGTTTGCTTACCTTGCTATAATAGACTGGAAAAAAGAAGAAAGGGACAAGGGACCACCCCCTCAAGAGGTGTATTCTGAATGGGAGATAGGACTTATCCTTGAGGATGCAGGCGTAAGGGTTGGTAGGGTTGTAGAACTAAGCAAATACGCTTTTGGAGTTTATGCCATGTTTGTGCAAGAAGACACTGAAGGCTTCAAAAGTCCTATAAAAGTCCCCCCGGGAATAGTATGAAGGACGCAGAGATAATAAAAGAGCTTTTGAAAAGAAACAAAATAAAAAGGGAGGATGTGGAGTTATTCCTTAAAGAAAGATATAAAAACGAAAGCATCTTACTTTTTTTGGTAAGAAAGGGTATTCTTTCAGAAGCAGAAGCTCTTGAGTTATCTCAGGAACTTCTCATGTCTGATGAAGACTCTAAAGACTTAATGCTCGATGAAGGGGTGCTTTTAGAAGACAGATACCTCCTTTACAGAGTAAAAGACAGCACCTACGCCATACCTTACTCACACATAAGAACTATGGAGTTGAAAGGCAAAAGTGTCATACTTTACACGGGAGGCATAGAAAGGATTACTATACAGCTCAAAGATGAAGAGAGCGCAAAAAGGCTTTTTGAGGAGATACTTTTGGGTATAGAAAGACTTTACATAAGGTAGCCACCCGCTATGGCAGGCACTATGGACAGCACATCACCGTCCTTTAGCTCACTGTCTATACCCTTTAAAAATCTTATATCCTCATCATTGAGATAGAGGTTTACAAACCTTCTTAGTTCGCCATTTTCATCTACGAGCCTCTCTTTAAAACCCGGAAACATCTCTTCCAGTTTTTCTATGGCATCTCTTACGGTTTTTGCATCTACCTGCACCTCTCCTTGTCCGTTTGCCAATCTTCTCAAAGGTGTAGGTATTCTCACCACTACTGCCATCTTTTACCTCCGTTCCGCTGTGTTTGTAATATTAGTATACTCCAATTCAAAGGTGTAAGGTGTCTTCTTTGGGTATTTTTCCGCTTCTTGAAAGAACTCCTTTGCCTGACTTTCCTGGCCCAAAGCGGTATTTACAAGCCCCAGCAGAAAATACTTTTCGTAGGAATCTTCCGAAAGCATGAGCCATTTGGTAGACTCAAGATACTTAAACTCAAGTATGTATCTAAGAGCAATAGAAAAGGCATCCCTCTTGTCTACAAAATCGCTTTTCTTTAGCTTTATCCCTTCCTTGTAAATGGCTATTCTGAACTTGACACGCATGCTGGCTCAGACTCTTTCCAAATAAAGAGTTTTAAAAGAGATTCTGAGTTTATCCTGTTGGCTATATGCCGTTCCTTAGGCATCTGATCCACTTGGACAAAATACAGACAGTTAGTTACGCATTTGGAAACGCAGGAAGGAAGCAATCCTTTGTCTATTCTTTTATAACAGTAATCGCACTTTTCTACCTTCATGGTGTTTGGATTGAAAGTTATAGCTCCGTAAGGACAGGCTATTATGCACGCCTTACAACCAATGCAGAGTGTCTCTTGCACATACACTACCCCATCGTGTCTTTTTCTCATGGCTGATGTGGGACAGGCAAAAACACAAGGTGCAGGATCACAGTGATAGCAGTTCATGGGAAGGAAAAAAGCATCTGCAGTCTCACCGAGCCCTTCTACTCTGAATACTTTCATAGGTCTTATGTTAAGACTCTCCAGTCCTTTCTCCTGTTTGCAGGCTACCTCACAAGACAAGCAACCTATACACCTATCTAAATCTATAATCATTACCGGCTTTTTACCCATAACTTGAATAAATTATACGCCCAGCCAAGAAATTAAAGCTAAAACCAACAACACACTTTATGATCTATATCATAAGCAATTTCTCTCTCTAAGGGTTAAAATAAAAAAAAGGATTGAGGGGTTTTATAAGCCCCTTGTCATCTTGACAGTTGAATAAGGACTGTGTTTGTAAGATAAGAGGGGTGATATGGCTTTAATACCTTCATCAAAACATTTTGGTGTTTTGATGTTTTGATGAGGCATTTCTGGAATAATTGAGTTTCAATAGTTAGAAATGGCAATTTTTCAGCCTCTTTTTGGGAACTGAAGATTTCCGAAAATTAACTTCATTTGAAGAGGGTACCCCTTTTAGCAAAGTGTTGATGTACAATGTTTTTCTTGAATATCCCTTTTGGGGTTTCTAATGTACCGTGTGGAGTTGAAAGAAATATTCTCTTAATTTTTTATACAGCAGTATATAAGTGTTTCTAATGTACCGTGTGGAGTTGAAAGGATCCTGCACTATCTTGGGAAGCTCCTTGAGCGTTATGTTTCTAATGTACCGTGTGGAGTTGAAAGTTCTTGATGAGAAAGTATCCCAATAGCCCTGCGGTATGTTTCTAATGTACCGTGTGGAGTTGAAAGAAAAACAACCAGACATAAAAGAGCTTCTGGCTCAGGGTTTCTAATGTACCGTGTGGAGTTGAAAGTTTCTTTTCCACCTCTTTTTTGATCGCTTCTATGAGACGTTTCTAATGTACCGTGTGGAGTTGAAAGCGGGAATTAGCACTTCCAGATATCTTAGTGTTGCCTAATATGATTCCCAGTGTTTCTAATGTACCGTGTGGAGTTGAAAGAGTGATGAGATAGTCCTTGCTTTCAAAGTATCCATCTTTGTTTCTAATGTACCGTGTGGAGTTGAAAGGTTCAAGAAGTCCCTCAAGAAGCTTTTTCCTTGCGGAGTTTCTAATGTACCGTGTGGAGTTGAAAGAAGGACTTGCCACACTTTCTAAGACTTGCAAGGGATTGTTTCTAATCTACCGTGTGGAGTTGAAAGTCTTCTTCAACGAGAATTCTATTCTCGTGAGCAAACAAGTTTCTAATGTACCGTGTGGAATTGAAAGTTTAATATCCTTATTGCTTGGTTCTTCCCAGTCAAAAACAGTTTCTAATGTACCGTGTGGAATTGAAAGGTATTAAATTTAATGCTATGAGTAAGAATAAAGAGATAGCACGGATTTTTGAAAAGATGGCTGATATTCTTGAATTTCTTGGTGATAATCCCTATAGGATAGCTACATACAGACGGGTTGCTAACATTCTTTCGGAGCTTAATGTAGATGTTGAGGAACTTGTAAAAAGCGGAAAGATATACAACATACCCGGCATAGGACAGTCAAGCGTAGAAAAGATACTGGAATATCTCAAAAAGGGAAAAATATCTAAATACGAAGAGTTAAAGGCTAAAGTACCAGAAGACCTTCTTGAACTTATGGATGTTCCAAACATAGGACCGAAGACTCTAAGGTTAGCTTACGAAAAGCTTGGGATAAGAAGTAAAGATGACTTTTTAAGAGCGGTGCGTAGTGGTATGTTAGCTACGCTACCAGGTTTTGGTGAGAAGAAGCTTCAGAACATAATGAGAGGTATAGAGTTGTGGGAAAAAAGTAAAGAAAGAATGACCTTAATAGAAGCCTTTGAGATAGGTCAGGAATATCTTGACTACATGAAGCATCTAGAAAATCTTATAGAAAAAATCGAGCTTGCTGGAAGTCTGAGAAGAAGAAAAGAAACAGTTGGGGATATAGACATACTCGTGTCTGCACCACGCCAAAATTGGGTCAAAATACACGAACATTTTGTAAGCTTTAATGGTGTTAAGGATGTGCTTTTAAAAGGGGAAACCAAGTCAAGCGTGGTGTTAGAAAATGCAAGGCAAGTAGATTTGAGAACTGTTGAACCCCATCAGTGGGGGGCTGCACTCCAGTACTTTACTGGTTCAAAAGAACACAACATAAGGGTTAGAGACATAGCTAAAGCAAAAGGCCTGAAACTCAGCGAGTATGGAGTGTTCAAAGCGGATACAGACCAATGGATAGGAGGAAGTAGCGAAGAGGAAGTTTACGCACTACTGGGTATGCAAACACCACCTCCCGAAATAAGGGAAAACGCAGGAGAGATAGAATTAGCTCTTGAAGGAAAATTACCTAAACTCGTATCCTTTCAAGATATAAAAGGAGACTTTCACATACACACTAACTGGAGCGATGGTATAGGAACTTTAGAGGAAATGATTGAAACTGCTTACCGAATGGGTTATGAGTATGTGGTTGTAGGTGATCACTCCCTCTCTTCAAGGGTAGCAAAAGGACTCGATGTGGAAAGATACAGACAGCAGTGGAAAGAGATAGATAGGCTGCAGAAAGAATACTCTTCTAAGGGTTTTTACATTCTCAAAGGTTGTGAGGTGGACATACTTCCTGACGGAAGCCTTGACCTTCCTGATAGTGTACTTGCAGAGTTTGATTTTGTAGTAGCATCTATACACACAAGGTTTTCTCAGGATAACACCTACAGGATATTAAAAGCTATAGAGAATCCTTATGTGAATCTCATAGGGCATCCAACTGGTAAGTCTTACGGTTCAAGGCAGGGCTACCCTTTGGACATGGAAAAGATTATAAAGCTTGCAAGGGATACCGGCACTGCACTGGAGCTAAACACATTCAGAGCAGACCTCTCACCTGAACATGTGCGCATGTGTATGGCAGAAGGCGTCTATATAGCCATAGTAACAGATGCACACGCACCAGCTCACCTAAAATACATGCATTTAGGTGTAGGGTTGGCAAGGAGAGGGTGGGCACTGCCAGAGCTCGTCCTTAACACTAAGGACATAAAAGGTGTTAAGGAATTTGTGCTCAAAAAGAGAAAGCTGTTAGCTGTTGTCTAAAAGATGAGAGAAGAACTGCTTAGGTCTTTACCTCAAGTATCAAAACTGATAGAGCATTATAAAGATAGATATCCTGAAGTCTATGTCAAACAAGCGGTAAAAGATACTCTTGATCAAATACGTAAGGAAATAAAAGAGGGAAAAAGAAGTACGCTAACAGACCTTTATGAATTTTTAGAAGAAAGTGTACGCAAAAAGGCTCAGACTAAGCTAAGGAGGGTTATAAACGCAACAGGCGTGGTTATAAATACAAACTTGGGAAGATCTCCTTTAGCTGAAGAAGTGGCTGAGTTTGTAAGCTACATAGCAAAAGGTTATTCCAACCTGGAGTATGACCTTGATGAGGGCAGAAGGGGTTCAAGGTATAAGCTTGTGGAGGAATACCTTATACAACTAACTGGCTGTGAATCTGCCTTTGTGGTAAATAATAACGCAAGCGCAGTTTTCTTAGTGCTCAACACACATGCCAGTGGTAAAGAGGTAATAGTGTCAAGGGGGGAGCTGGTAGAGATAGGCGGAAGCTTTCGCATACCTGACATAATGAGAGCAAGCGGTGCAAGGCTGATAGAAGTAGGAACTACTAACAAAACACGATTGAAAGACTACGAAATAGCTATAACGGAAAACACCGCTCTTATTATGAAAGTACACAGAAGCAACTTTTATATGGAAGGTTTTGTGGAAGATGTGAAAGTGGAAGATCTTTTAAAGCTATCCTTACCCGTTTATTACGATACAGGAAGTGGACTTCTTTTGGATCTGAAGACCTTAGGAATAAACTCAGAAGAGCCAGACCTAAAAAGCTGTGTGGAAAAAGGCATACACCTAATATCCGCAAGCGGAGATAAACTTTTAGGAGGTCCCCAAGCTGGCATCATCTTAGGCAAGAAGCATCTTGTAGAACCCATAAAGAGAAATCCCCTAAGCAGAATAGTCAGGATAGATAAAATGACGCTGGCGGGACTTGAGATGACCTTAAGACTCTATATGGAAGAGAGGTGGCAGGAAATCCCCATCTTGAGAATGTTATCTTACAAACCATCTTATCTAAGAAGGCGCGCCAAAAAGCTCTATAACTTGATAAAAGAAAAAGTTCCTGAGCTGGAACTTGGGATCGTCAAAGACACATCTAAGTGTGGTGGAGGCTCCCTTCCAGAGCTAACCTTACAAACTTACTGCGTATCTATAAAACACGAAAAACTTTCTGCTCAAGAACTTTCAAGAAGACTTAGAAACCTTGACACACCCCTCATAGGCAGGATAAAGGAAAACACTTTGCTTCTTGATGTGAGAACCATACTGGACGAGGAACTAAAGCTCATACCTGACATTATCAGGAAAGCTCTGCTTTAGCTTCCATAATCACCTTTAGAAGTTCCTTTTTACCTCTGCCTTCTTTGGCTGATGTAATTATAACTTTTTGCACACCAATTCTTTTTAGCTCTTTCAGACTTTTTGAGAGCTCCCTTTGATCTGCTTTGTCGCTTTTTGTAAGCACCGCTAAGTGATTTATTCCTTTGTGCCTCAACCACTCTATCATTAATCTGTCAAGCTCCGTAGGTCCCACTTTGCTGTCTATTAGCACGAACACACACTTTATATTATTTTTTCTTTCTGTGAAATACCTTTCCATAAGCTCTTTCCAACTTTCTCTTTCTTCTTTTGAAACTTTTGCAAAACCGTATCCCGGCACATCAACGAGCTTTATGTAGTCTTCTAATAGAAAAACATTTATAGCCCTTGTTCTACCTGGCTCTTTGCCCACTTTTGCGATGGGTTTTCCCACCAGCATGTTTATGAGGGAGGACTTGCCCACATTGGATCTTCCTACAAATACCACCTCCTTTATGTTATCTTGTGGAAGATCTTTAACGTAAGAGCCTAAAAACTCAACTTTCATAGTTTCCTCGCATTTTCTAAAGCGGATTTTACTTCCCCCACCAAGTAAAGGGAGCCTATCACAAGAAGGTCCTCCTCTATGTAAGGCACCTCTTCAGAAGAGGAAAGAGACACAACTTCTTTGAAGCCTACCTCTTTTGCGTGCTTTTCAAGATGCTCAAGCTTTTCTCCTCTGTGGTGTTTAATTTGAACCAGATATATGCGTTCAGAAAGCTCCCTGAGAAAGGACATACTCTCTTGCCACTCTTTTTCCCTCAAACCCGTAAATACAGGGGTTATACTGCCTATATACTTCTTTACCTCTCTAACAACCTTCTTTATGCTATCTGTGTTGTGCGCACCGTCAAGGATAAGGAGTGGGTCATCTCTCACTATCTCCATTCTTCCTTCCCAATAGGTATTCTTTAAAGCCTCTTTTAGTGTGTCGGTATTGAGCCTTATAAGACTGCCTGCGGCGGTTATGGCTAAACTGGCGTTTCCTATCTGCCATCTACCCCACAGTCCCAAAGGTGCCTCTCTAATGCGCAGTTCTTCCCACACATACTCCTCAAGGACCGTTTTTTCTCTGCTTACTCTTCCGTAAGAGAAAAAGTCCAAGCCTCCTACTATTAGATCCCTGTGATCGCACATTTCCAAAGCTTTAGTATACAGAGGAAACTTCATGCTTCCAAGGATTAGAGAAACACCCTTTCTGTAAATGCCGAGCTTTTCTATAGCCCTGCTTTCCACATCTGCACCTAGCCATTTGGTGTGATCCCGTTCCACATTGGTGATTATACACACAGAGGGATTGCACACCTTTGTTGCATCCCACCTTCCCCCCATGCCTACTTCAAAAACCGCTACATCTACCCTTTCGTCTTTAAAGTATTCAAGGGCTATCAAAGTACAGGCTTCAAAGTAAGTAAGCTCAAATCTTTCAAATACGCTTTTTAATTCTTTTACATAATACTCCAATTTTGTAGAAGGCATTTTTTGACCGTTTATTCTCCATCTTTCCTCTTCTTCCACTAAGTGTGGAGATACAAACCAGCCCGTTTTGTATCCGTGATGCCTGAGTATGCTTTCTAAGAAGGCACATGTAGAACCTTTACCGTTAGTCCCTCCTACCTGAAAGGATACATAAGGCAGACTCTCTAACCCAAGAAACTTCACTGCTTTTTGGATGCGATCAAGAGTAGGAACTATACGATAATCCCTACCTCTGTAAAGGTCATACAGAAGCATAAAGAAATAATATAAGCCCCCCAAAAAGGGGGAGCATGGGATCAACTTAGAAGTCTTACATTCTTTGCTCTTGGTCCTTTACTGTCCTCCTCTATTTCAAACTCTACTCTCTGCCCTTGTTCTAAGGTTTTGAAACCCCTCTGTTGTATGGCAGAAAAATGGACAAAAACGTCCCCTTGGTTATCATCACGGGTTATGAAACCATAACCCTTCTCCTTACTAAACCACTTTACAGTACCTTTGAGTGCCATGGAACTAAAAACCTCCTTAAAACTAAATTTACGGAGCTTAAAGTAGCGAAGGTAAGGCGCCCTCCCTTACGCGTACCTAAACTCCTACATATAATGATAATTCTTAGGCTTGTTTTTGTCAAGCCTAAGGATATAATAAAAGAGATAGGAGGTAATGGTAATGCATTTTCCTTTGCCTTGGCAACTTATACTTATACTTTTGGTGGTCTTTGTAATATTTGGAGCAAGTAGGCTACCTGAACTCGGAAAAGGTCTTGGAGAAGGTATAAGAAACTTCAAAAAGGCTCTTTCTGGAGAGACGCAAGACCAAAAGGAAGGAGGTTAATATGTTTCACACACCTACTCTGCCAGAACTTTTGGTGATCCTTGCCATCATCTTCCTCCTTTTTGGAGCGTCTCGCCTTCCAGAAGCTGGCAAAGCGCTTGGAGAAGGCATAAGAAACTTCAAAAAGGCACTTTCTGGAGAGACAGAGGAAGAAAAGAAAGTCAAAGAGGTAAAAGCTGAAGAAGTAGATAAAGAAGAGAAAAAAGCCTGAGCTTTTGAATTAAACTATAACTATGGAACTTCAAATAGCACTAATACTTCTTATAGCCTTTATTTTTTTAGGACCAGAAAAGATGATGGAGCTTGCTATTAAGCTGGGAGACCTTCTCAGGAAGGTAAGGGAGACTTGGGATGAACTAAGATATCAGATGTATCTGGAAAGTATAAACAAAAAGGTACTTGAGGAACAGAACGAAGAAATTCAAGAGGTGAAAGAAGATGGAACCGCAGGAACTTCCCAAGATGCCCCTGACGGAACATCTGAGGGAACTAAGAAGCAGACTGATTAAGTCTATCATTGCCCTGCTGGTGGGTGTAGCGGTATCTTTTTACTTTGCGAGTTATATTTTTGAAATTCTAAAAGAACCTGTCAAAAAGTCTTACCCAAAGGTAGAGCTCATCACATTATCACCTACAGAACCTTTGTTTATACTACTTAAGATATCCTTTGTGTTTGGTTTCATATTGGCTTCTCCGATAGTACTTTATCAAATATGGAAGTTTGTAGAGCCTGCACTCTACCCTAATGAGAAAAGACTCATAATTCCTATAACGCTCTTTTCTATAGTGCTCTTCCTTTTGGGTGGCAGTTTTGCTTATTTTGCCGTGCTTCCTATAGCTCTAAAGTTTCTCATAGGTATAGGCTTTTCCCAGCTTCAAGCTACCCCTTTTCTTTCAGTAGATATGTACGTTTCCTTTCTGCTGAAGATGATAATAGGCTTTGGCTTGGCTTTTGAGATGCCCATAATACTTTATCTTCTACAGAGAGCTGGATTGGTCACAGAAGAGCAGTTAAAAAGCTTTAGAAAGTATTTTATAGTAATAGCTTTTACCATAGGTGCTTTGATAGCTCCGGATGTTACCACACAGGTACTTATGGCTATTCCTCTTCTTTTGCTCTACGAAATTTCCATATTACTGGGAAAATTAGCTAAGAGAAAGAACAAAACTACAGCTATAGAGGTGGCAGGGGAATGAGAGTGTTAATAACAGGCAGTACGGGCTTTGTGGGAAGATACATAGTGGAAAACCTGCTAAATGAAGGTTATGAAATAGCATCTCCCGTTAGGAATGTGGATAAGTTAAAGAACCTTTATGGGGAAAGGGTCAAAGCTTACAAAGTAAATTTTGAGGACATACCATCTATAAAGTATGCCTTTGAAGACTTTAAACCAGACTATCTTATACACCTTATAGGTATCCTTTACCAAGAACCAAGCAAAGGCATCACCTTTTACAAAGTTCATTATCTTTACTCAAAAAACCTTTATCAAGTAGCTAAGGAGTATGGTGTAAAGAAAGTCCTTCACATGAGTACTTTAGGCACACATCCCGATGCGCCCTCTTCTTATCATAAGACTAAATACATGGCTGAGCAAGAACTTATAAATACTGGACTTGACTACACCATATTCAGACCTTCCATCATACTTGGACCCCAGCAGAGGCTCTTTTTTGATATGTGGAAGATAACACGCTACTTGCCTGTTATTGCGCTTCCCGGAGGAGGTTCTTACCTATTTCAGCCTGTAGATGTGAGAGACTTAGCTTGCTGTTTTTCACAAGCTCTAAAAGACGAGCAAACTACTAGAAAGATTTACGAAGTGTGTGGTGATAAAAGGGTGAGCTTTAAAGAGCTGTTAGAGGATATATTTTCTTACTGGAATAGGAAAGTCGTGTTGGTGCCTGTCCCGAAAGCTTTGATGTACATAGGCGGACTCATAGCGGAAAAGGTACTTGAGCCTCCACCCTTTAGCTCAGACCAGGTATTAATGATGTGGAGGGACAATGTGTGCGGTCTTGACACAGATGTAGAGAGCCAAGCGGTGCAGAAGCTGTGCGGTAAAGAACCCATTCCCTACGAAGAGAGCCTCAGATGGAGCTTAGAAGGGTTTAAAAAGTTGTTATGAGAGCGAAGCTTTACATTGCAGGAGGTCTCATATAAATGTATGACCTTTCCATCACTCTTTTTGGGATAACCTTTAAAAACCCCGTTTGGACTGCGAGCGGGACCTTTGGCTACGGAATTGAAGCAATGGAGCTATATGACATATCTAAGTTGGGTGCGGTGGTCACTAAGGGTATATCTTTAAAACCCAGAGAAGGTAATCCTCCGGAGAGGATCGCAGAGACACCTTGTGGAATGTTAAACTCCATAGGACTTCAGAATCCTGGCGTGGAGGGGTTTTTGAAAAAGATATATCCAAAAATAAAGCATGTGGATACGCACTTTATAGCCAATGTTTTTGGAGAAACAGAGGAAGAGTATTTAGAGGTGTGTCTTGCCTTAGAATCTGCGGAAAAGATAGTGGCTTACGAGCTTAATGTTTCCTGTCCTAATGTGAAAAAGGGAGGATTGCTTTTTGGACACGATCTTGTGGTTCTTGGAAGGCTTGTGGAAAAAATAAAAGCAAAAGTGAAAAAACCTCTGATTGTAAAGCTATCTCCAAATACAGGCAGTATAAAAGAATTTGCTAAGGTTTGTATAGATGCAGGTGCGGACGGCTTGGTTCTAATAAACACTCTGCTGGGAATGAAGATAGATGTAAAGTCCCAGAAACCCGATCTTTCAACCTTTACAGGCGGGCTATCTGGTCCTGCCATACTGCCAATTGCGGTAAGAATGGTTTGGGAAGTTTTTTCTGAGTTTGGAAATACTGTCCCTATTGTAGGTGTAGGTGGCATCCACGATACTGATTCCGCACTACAACATATTTTGGCAGGTGCCAGTGCTGTACAAGTGGGAACTGCAAACTTTTCAGACCCTCTGTGCCCTCTGAGGATAATAGAAGGCATAAAAAGCTACATGGAAGAAAGGAAAGAAAGTTCCTTTAAAAACCTGATAGGTAAGGCTCACAGAGTACCCCTTAGCATGGACAAATATCTCCTTTAAGGTTATTTATCCACACCTCGGGTTTGGAACTATCACCCAGAACCTTTTTAAAGTATGGGTTCTGAGTGAGTAAGCTCCGTGCCTTACCCCTGAGGCACTTAAACCTCTCAGAAGACAGGTTTTGTAAGAACCTCTCCACCTGCCATCTGAGGGCTTGCTCCATACGGCGTAAATGCAAGCTCCCAAGGAAGCGTTCCCTGAGATTTCTGCTTGCATTCACATCCGCATGGAGTTTGATGCCACAGCACTTACACTCAAATGTGTCTCTATCCTTTCTGTTTTCTCTATCTACATACCCACACTGACAGCATGCTTGAGAACTGTAAGCCTGATTTACCTCTACTACTCTTATGCCATACTCTTCTTGTAGTTCCCTTAGCTTCTTTCTTATCTCTCCAAGTCCAAACCTGATTAAAACTCTCTTGACGCTCTTAGGAAAGTTATTGATAACCTCATTGAGAAACCCATTTAGGTTTTCTATCACTATCACCTCTGGACTGTAAAGCTTTATTATCCTGTTTAATAGCCTCCTTATTTCACTTTTGACAAAAGCACTAAGTCTTTCCTGTAGTCTCCTGTATCGCTTACTCTCTTTTGGCTTTATTCCCTGCCTTTGTAAGTTCCTCTGCAATTTGTCTATCTTCTCTGCATACTCTTTTACCTTCTGATAAAAACTCCTTCCAAAAAGGTCTCCTCTGTCTGTGGCAAAAAGTGAGTTCATGCCAAAGTCCAGTGCTACTACTCCATGCCTTTGCATTTCTCTTTGATGCACCTCTTTCACAAGCCTTAATTTTAGCTCTCCATCTTCCTCAACTATCTGAACTACTGGTGTTAGAACACCTTCTCTTTGATGAAAGTAGTCATGAAGATTAATAGGTATCCATACTGGTTTTCCTTTCTCAAGAGTGGATATCTTTACCCACAGGTCATATGATCTTGCTTTTGTTGGTCTTTCTATCAAAGCACATTTGCTATCCAAAATGAGAGTGTTTTTTCTAAAGCTTGGCTTTTTGTATTTGCTAAGTAGGTGTTTGAAAATCTTTCTTGCCAACAATCTCTCATATTCAGTTATTTCAAGTTCCTGATCTTTCCACTTGGCGGTTTGGCTTTTCACACAAAATATCTCCTGCCTGCTTGCAAGGTAAAGCAAAACTTTCTTTGTCTTCTCTTCAAGTGTGGAATTCAACACAATATCCACAAAACTGTTTAAAAGGTTAGACACAAAGCTTTCTAAGGTAGGCACTACTAAGTGATACTGGGATGGTGTATTTGTACCTCTCTGAAAGCTTGCTTTGTATGTGCTTTATGTTTGCTTTTCTGTTGAAAGAGCCAGTCCTGAAAAAGACCTGCCATTGATAGTGTTCTATGGCTTGGGCGGTCTGTTTAGCGGGTTTGAAGAGAGCCTTTATCTTTTCAACCTTTCCTTTGTTTGCGTAGTGTTTGACTTCAATGGCTCTGTAGGGCAAGGAGTTCCTCCTTTAGTTTTTTTTAGCATATTAAGAGTATATTTGTCAAGAAATTATAGGACTAATCATAAAGACTTAAACTAAACCCTCACTTCTTGTAAGAAAGGCTTTATCCACAGGTACTCATCTCTTTCTGGTCCTGTAGAGAGCATAACTACAGGCACACCCGTGTATGTCTCTATAAAGTTTATGTAATCTTTGGCTCTTTCTGGTAGGTCTTCCGGTCGTTTCGCTCCCTTTGTGTCTTTTAACCATCCTTTGAAGGTCTTATATACGGGTCTTACTTTTTCAAGAACGCTAAGGCTTGCAGGAAAGTGTTCCATATACCTGCCTTCGTACTCATATCCTACACAAACCTTTATTTCTTCAAAAGTATCAAGCACATCAAGTTTTGTAAGTATCAGACCATCAAGGCTATTTATATCTACCGCATACTTTAAGGCTACAAGATCAAGCCACCCACACCTCCTTGGCCTTCCCGTAGTAGAACCATACTCTTTACCTCTGTTTCTAAGATTTTCTCCTTCTTCGTTAAAAAGCTCCGTAGGAAAAGGACCTTCTCCTACTCTAGTGGTGTATGCTTTTGATACCCCAAGGAAGAAGGTATCGGTAAAAAACTTAGGTGATAGTCCAGTACCGTTGGGAAGACCAAGAGCAGATGCGTTGGAGGATGTTACATAGGGGTAAGTGCCCATGTCCACATCTAACATGGTGCCTTGCGCACCTTCAAAGAGCATCCCTTTGTCTGCATTTTGCATAAGAAACCTAGATACATCAATTACACAATCTTTTATAAACTCGTAATAGTTAAGGGTTTCCTCATAAACCTTGTCTATGTCAATGGAGTGGTTCTCACAGTATATTTTTTCACATATGTCCTTTACAAACTCCCAGTCCTCTCTTATAAGTTTGTAGAGCCTATTCTTGTCTTCAAGGTCGCACACCCTTATACCTTTTCTGCCGTATTTAAACATGTAAGAAGGACCTATTCCCCTAAGGGTTGTCCCTATCTTACTTTTTCTTTCCAAAAGAGCGTCAAGAAGCTTGTGATAAGGCATAACAAGGTGCGCACGATCGCTTACCAGCAGTCTCTCTCTTACGCTGATCCCTCTGGCTTCTAAATGCTCTATCTCCCCTTTGAGAAGTTCTAAATCCAACACCATGCCCTGTGCGACTATGCCTGTTGTGTGGTGATGAAGCATCCCGGTGGGTAAAAGATGAAGTATAAATTTTTCTCCTCCTACGACTACCGTGTGTCCTGCGTTGCTACCACCTTGATACCTTATAACTATCTGGTAGTTGCTTGAAAGGAGGTCCACCACTTTGCCCTTACCTTCATCTCCCCACTGGGCACCCAAAAGCAGAAGGTCCTTTTTCATCTTCCTACCTCTGTAAGTTCTTCTGCGGTTTGCCTTATAACATCTGTAAGCTTTCTCAAGCCCCAGCCCTTTTTGACAGAGATCACCACGCTCTTTTCACTTAGAAAGGCTGGTTCTGTAAGAAGCTCCGTGTCTTCTTCTTTCTCTACCACTTTGTCCGCTTTATTGAAAACATATATAGTTGGCTTTTCATCTACACCAAGTTCTGATAGTACCTTTTTGACCACCTTAACTTTTTCCAGCCACTTCCTGTCAGATATGTCCACCACATGAAGCAGTATGTCTGATTCTTGTAGCTCTTCCAATGTGGCTTTAAAGGATTCTATAAGCTCATGAGGAAGGTCCCTTATAAAACCCACGGTGTCTGTTATGAGAAGTCTTATATCCTGTGAAAGGTTCATACCAGAAGTTTTTGTGTCCAATGTAGCAAAAGGCATATCTGCTACAAAAGTTTCTTTTCCGGTGAGTGCCTGCATAAGACTGGATTTACCTACATTGGTGTAGCCAACGAGTGCTACCTTTATTAGCTTTTTGTCTGCACTTAATCTTTCTCTGCTCTTTCTTTGCTCCTTTCTCTGTCTCTTTACCTCTTCCAGCTCTTCTTTTATCTGCTGTATTCTCCTCTTTATCCACCTTTTGCGCACCTCTGCCTCTTGCTCACCTGGACCCCTTGTTCCCACACCACCTCCAAGCCTTGAAAGTTCTTTACCTTTACCGTAAAGTCTTGGAAGTTCAAGCTCCAACCTTGCTAACTCTACCTGAAGCTTAGCGGTCTTACTTCTCACCCTTCTTGAGAATATCTCAAGCACAAGGTCTGCCTTATCAAGAACTTTTACTTTCAGCGCACCTTCAAGGTGGTGTATTTGAGATGGGCTCAGAAAACCATTAAAAACTACTGTATCCGCACTTATACCCTCCAGAATCTCCCGTATCTCCTCTACTTTCCCAGCTCCTATGTAAAAGCGCCCATCGGGAGAAGTTCTTTTTTGCACCACATACCCAAGCACTTTTCCATCCACTGCTTTGACTAACTCTTTGAGCTCCTCCAAGGATTCCCTTAGGTCTTCCTTTTTCTGATTTGGAAAGGCAAGGCTTACAAGTAGTGCTCTCATTAAGCTCCTTGAACTATGGTACTTATGGCATGCTTGTATATTAGGTTAGGTTGACCCTCTACTTCAAGTAGTATGGTGTACTTGTCATGGTCTAAGACTCTTCCCGTTATTCTGTTTCCTCTGGTTAGAAAGACGGTTATTGTGGCACCCTTTCTCTTAAATTCCTCTATCAGTTCATCCTGAATGCTATTGTTCTTTTCCGTTGGGTACATACCTTACCTCCACTATTAATTATAGAATAATTTTCTTTGAGTGCAACGGGTTATATTAAATATTTATGGAGTTTCCACTACTCAGAGCCAGAAGGCTTAGGAATAAGGAAGGGATAAGGCGTTTAGTAAGAGAGACTAAGTTAGACCTTAGCGACCTTATATGCCCTGTGTTTGTGCATTACAGAGAAGGTATAAAGGAAGAGATACCATCCATGCCGGGTGTTTTCAGGTATAGCCTTGACAAGTTAATAGATGAGGTAAAAGAGATAAGAGATCTCGGCATTCCTGCCATTATACTCTTTGGTATTCCGGAACACAAAGATCATGTAGGCTCAGACACTTGGAACGACGAAGGTATTATCCAAAAAGCCTTGAGGCTTATAAAGAAAGAAGTTCCCGACATTTATGTAATTACAGATGTTTGCTTTTGTGAGTATACTACGCACGGACACTGCGGTGTGGTGATAAATGGTGATGTGGACAACGACCTTACCCTTGAAAATCTCAAAAAACAGGTGGTTTCTCATGCTATGAACGGTGCGGATATGGTTGCTCCTTCGGGTATGATGGATGGCATGGTAAAGGCTATAAGGACTGCCTTGGACGAAGCGGGTTTCCACCATATACCCATAATGGCTTATTCTGCTAAGTTCGCTTCTGCTTTTTATGGACCTTTTAGAGATGCTGCTGAATCAGCACCTGCCTTTGGTGATAGGAGAACTTACCAGATGGATCCAGCAAATGCGAGGGAAGCTTTAAAAGAAGTGCTCTTAGATGTGGAAGAAGGTGCAGACATAATAATGGTAAAACCTGCTCTTTCTTACCTTGATGTAATTTACCGTGTGAAAGAAATTACCCTTCTGCCTGTGTGTGCATACAATGTTAGCGGTGAGTACTCTATGATAAAAGCGGCAGGAAGGCTCGGATGGATAGATGAAAAGAGAGTCATCTGGGAAGTGCTCACTTCTATAAAGCGTGCGGGTGCTGATATGATAATAACTTACTTTGCAAAGGAAGTAGCCAAAATTATAAACAGAGGTGAGATATGAAGTACTATATAAAAACTTTTGGATGTCAGATGAACTTTAACGACAGTGAGAGGATAAAGGGATTACTGCGTACCCTTGGATATCAAGAGGCAGAAAGCTGGCAGGAGGCAGACCTCATCCTTATAAACACATGCACCATAAGGGAAAAGCCAGACCAAAAGGTATTTTCTCATTTGGGTGAGTACAGGAAGATAAAAGAAGAAAACCCTAAGGCTCTTATAGGCGTGTGTGGATGTTTGGCTCAGAGGATGGGTTATCAGCTCGTCCAAAAAGCTCCTGTAGTAGACATTATGTTTTCCAGCTTTAATATACACCAGCTACCAGAACTCATACAGCGTGCTCAAGCAGGCTATAAAGCCATAGCCATACTAGAAGAGCCACCCCAAGATGAGGACAAGCTTTGGGAGTATCCCACCGTAAGAGATAACCCTTACTGTGCTTACGTTACCGTTATGAAGGGCTGTGATAAAAACTGCACTTACTGTGTAGTGCCAAAAACCAGAGGAAGACAGAGATCAAGAAGCATAGAGAGCATACTAAAAGAGGTAAAACAGTTAGTGGCAGAAGGTGTAAAAGAGATACACCTGCTGGGACAAAACGTTACCGCATGGGGTCAAGACATAGGAAGTCACTTTTCGGAACTTCTCTACAGAGTTGCGGAGGTTGATGGAGTGGAAAGAATAAGATTCACTACAGGACATCCCAAAGACCTTGACGAAAAGATAGTAAAAGCCATGGCGGAGATACCTCAAGTGTGTGAACACATACACCTTCCCTTCCAGGCAGGATCTGACAGAATACTCAAGCTCATGGACAGAGGCTACACTAAGCAAGAGTATCTTGAAAAGATAGAGATGTTAAAAGAGTATGTAAAAGGGATCACTTTTTCCACTGATGTGATAGTAGGTTTTCCAACGGAAACAGAGGAAGATTTTGAGGAGACCCTTGACTTGCTGAAAAAAGTAAAATTTGAACAGGTTTTTTCCTTTAAGTATTCCCCAAGGCCAGATACACCTGCTTATTCCATGCAAGATCAGGTTCCAGATGAGATAAAGACAGAAAGAATGCAAAGGCTTTTGGAACTGCAAAAAAGCATACTTGGAGAAATAGCCAAATCCTACGAAGGAACTCTTCAGGAACTGCTCGTTGAAAGCGTAGAGGACGGAAATAAATTTATAGGAAGAACCAGAACTAACAGGTGGGCAAGTGTGAAAAGCAGAGAAAACCTGCTTGGAAGAGTGGTAAAGGTAAAAGTAATTAGGTCTCACCCCTTTAGTATGGAGTGTGAGCTTTTAAATTAGGAGGTAAGTGTTATGATAGAGATGGTAGTGCACGGCGTTACTTTAGACCCTGTGTCTCAGATGCCTATAGTGGTGCTCAGAGCAAAGGACAATGAGGAGCTACTTCTTCCCATATGGATAGGTATTTTTGAAGCAGACAGTATAGTAAGAGAGCTACAAAAGGTAGAACCTCCAAGACCCATGACCTATGAACTTCTCAAAAGTATAATCCAGCAGATGGGAGGTACTGTAGAAAAAGTTGTGATAACTGACTTGCGCGACAGTACATACTACGCGGAAATATACATAGTTCACGGCACTAACACGCTTGTAGTGGATTCAAGGCCAAGTGATGCCATAAACATAGCTCTGAGGTTTGAAGCTCCCATATATGTGGAACCAGAAGTTCTCGAAAAATCAAAAGTTCCTAAACCAGAGGAAGATGAAGAAAAACAGCAGTTAAGAGAGTGGCTTGAGAACATAAAACCTGAGGACTTTGAAAAAGGTTTAAGCTGAAAGTGCCCTTTTCAAACAGGAATACATCACATCTACAGATGGCGTTCCCACATCCACTATTGGTTCTACCATCTTGAGCTCACCAAACTTCCTTAGATGTTCAAGAAGTATTTTATAAATCTTTGTGAGTCCTTCCTCAAAGCTAATACCTTCGTCAAATACATAAAGGTCCAGGTCCTCTCTGTAATGAAGAACCTTATCGTTAATGGGTATATCTGTACCTATGGCATAGGCGTAGGCTGACTTTATGGCGGTTTCTTGCGGAAGGTACTCTTTGGCGTAGCACTCCATATCTACATCTTTGAGCTTCTCATCCTTAGGGACTGCAACTACATAGAGAGCCCCTTCTTCCTTTAAAGTTCCATCTTGATAGTGAGCCCTAAGCTGTATGTAATAAACCCAAGATCTCATGACAAAGCTCCTTTATAGATATTATCTTTAAGTCCTTATAATAAAAGCTCTTACCTGTTGTGTTGATAACGAATGCCCTTATGCGCTTATCAGGGTAAATTTCTTTCATCTCTTGTATCTGCCTTTGTATTTGATTGTAAGTATTCTCAAGCCTTTTGCCCTTTAGCTTACCTGCCTTGACCTCAAGTATTAGGATTTGATCTTCACCTAAGATAAGAAAATCAATGTTGCCATATGTTATCTTCATATCGCTTATAAGCAAGGCACTTGGAGGAAGGCATGCTCTTAGGATCTGCTCAACTTGTTCTTCCACCTTTCTCCCAATTCTGTAGTTTTCTGACCTTCTACGGTAGCTCAAAGATCCTAGAAACATAACTGTACTTAGGCTTGCACCTAACATGAAGGGTATCAAATCTGCAAAAGACATCATCAAAGGAAGAGGAGAAAGTGCTCCCATTGATATGGAAATTAACTTTAACTTCAATTCATTCCACCTTAGGTAAAGCCTCATATACCCTTATCCTCCCATGAATAAGTTATACAGAAAAAGTATAGGAGGATACATGATCCTACCCAGCACTCCTGTAAACAAAAGTAGCGTCAAGATAAGAAACCCATACATCTCAAACCTGTAAAAAGTCTCCCAGTATTTGATAGAAAAGAAACTCATAAGCGCCCTTGAACCGTCAAGTGGGGGTATGGGTATAGCGTTGAAAACAGCCAGAATGACATTTATCAATACTGATTTGGCAAAAAATATGGCTAAAGGCAGAATGGTTTTCTGCCCCAAAAAGTCCAAATACCCAGCATCTATGAGTCTGTAAAGAAAACCAAAGATGAGAGCAAGCATTAAGTTCATTCCTATACCAGCAATGGAAACAAAGAAGGTACCTATCTTGAGGTCTCTAAACCTCAGTGGATTTATGGGTACGGGCTTAGCCCAACCAAAAAGGATGGGAGAACCAATCAGGATAAACATAGCAGGTAATATGAGTGTGCCAAAGGGGTCTATGTGAGGTATAGGTTTTAAGGTTAAGCGCCCAGCCTCTTTAGCAGTAGGATCTCCCATTCTGTAAGCCATCCAACCGTGTGCGTACTCATGAAGTATAACCGCCACCATAATAGCAGGTATGGTTATTACCGCTTCCCTTAAGTCCATTTCCCTGATTATAGCATTAAACTCAAGGTTTCACAACGGCAAAATATACGATTAGCAAGGATATCACTAAGAGAGGTAAAGCTACTAAATAATTAAAAAGGTCATACCTCCTGTAAGCTTTTAGCTTGTCTTGAGACTTAGGTATGTATATATTAACAAACCAAAAATTGAGCACCTCAAGAGGCAGGATCACTCCAAACACTAAGGGAAGCTTGTAGTTAAGCCAAATTATATCAAACTTATAGCGTAGTAAGTGTAGCATGTAAAGACCAGAAAAAATAGCTAGAACAAAGCCAGCTATTTCAAGATTAGTCATCCAACGATAGAAGTTTCTGAGTATGTGCTGATTGCAACCAGTTTCTTTTCTCGTTGAATAGATCATGAAAAGTCCCAATGAAGAAGAAGCGCTTATCCAAATAAAAATTCCCAAAAGATGAAAAAACTTTGTTATCGGGTAGTCCATCGCTTTGCGTACCTTACACTCTTTTTAATCTGATTATATATTGCTTTACCTGCAAAAGGAATGCGTTTTAACTTCACAATTTCGCGTTTTGAGACCTTTGCGAGAAGAATTGCGCTAAGAATATAAAAAGGTACAGTAGGAAGTAAAGGTAGAAAAATCCCTATCGTTCCAATGATGAGGAAAAATATACCAATTAACTTTAAAAGCTTTTTCATATTTTTACAATTTCCAGCTACTTTTTAACTCTTCCAAGGCTCTGTAGTTGGTCATATCTAATTGTAGTGGGGTTATGGAAACATACCCGTGATAAACCGCCCAGTAGTCCGTACCTTCCTCAAGCATCCACCCAAACTGCTCTGCGGTAATCCAGTATATGGGTTTACCCTGAGGGTCTGATAGTTTCAAAACCTTTTCCTTATAGCTTCTTCTACCTTGTTTGGTTATAAGAAAACCCTTTATCTCTTCTCTCCTGAGATTGGGTATGTTCACATTCAGATAAGCATCTTCTGGCATGCCTTCTTCTAAGGCTTTTATTACTACTTGCTTGGCAACATCTGCTACCTGCGTGAAGTCTATATCTTCTCTACCAAATACAGAAAAGGCTATGGAAGGTATACCCAGTATTCTACCCTCCATAGCTCCGGAAACAGTTCCCGAGTAAGTGATATCTTCACCTAAATTGGGACCATCGTTTATACCTGAGCAAACCATATGGGGTTTTTTACCTTCCAGTATAAGGTAGTAGCCAAAGTGTATGCAGTCTGCTGGTGTCCCACCTATTACAGTCCAAAAGTCTTCTTCTATCCTCCTTATTCTCAAAGGGGAGTTGAAAGTCAAAGAATGTCCTACACCACTTAAGTTCCTATCTGGAGCTACACATACAACCCTTCCTATTTGCTTAAGTGCAGACCTGAGAGCTCTTATGCCTTCTGAGAAATAACCATCATCATTAGTAAGCAAAAAGGTAAACATGCAGTTATATTTTAAGATATGGCAGAAGATTGTCCTGCGTGTGGTGGAACAGGTTTTGTGGACAAAGGACACAGTGTAGAGCTGTGCTCGTGTAGGTTTCAAAGTGTAGATATAGCCAAGTACCTGCATATACCCCCAAGGTTCTCGGCTGTAGAATTTGAAAACTATGTTCCCATCTCACCTTCTCAATCTCAAGCTTTGAAAACATGCATATCCTATGCTTACAGTTTTGAACCAACGGAAGGCAAGGGATTGACTCTTTTGGGCCCTCCTCATATGGGGAAAACACACCTTGCGGTGTGTGTGTTAAAAACCGTCTACAGAAACAAAAGGATAAGGGGACTTTTCTTTGATACCAAAGATATGCTTTTTAAGCTAAAGAGCGTTATGGAAGATAACGGAAGGTATACAAAGTTTATGAACTTATTGCTCAGGATTCCTTTGTTGGTGCTTGACGACCTTGGTTCTGAGCGCCTCTCCGATTGGCAGAGAGAGATGATCACACACATCATCTCTTACAGGTATAACTATATGAAAAGTACCATCATAACTACCAACTACGCCCTTAGAAAGCTTGATGAGAAGGAAGTGGCAAAAACTATAGAAGATAGACTTTCTGAAGCTGTAGTTTCTAAAATCTACCAGATGAACACTACACTCTACCTACTGCCGTAAAGATAAGGAGCCTAATCTTTTTAGTAATTCGCTGTGGCTCAATGTGGTCCTAAAACCTTCTCCTGTGAAGTGAGTTCTAACTCCTTCTATCAAAGGCAAAAACTTTTCCAAGTTTGGGAAACTGCCTATCCTAAGCTTCTCCCCTATAGCGGATAGCGTATAAAAGCCAACGGTCTGTTTGGTGGCTTCTTGCTGTACTTTACTAAGAAGTTTAATGGTTTCTTTACTCAAGATTAATCTATCCTTTGGCTTTTGCATGCCTGTGATAAGCTCTTCATTCCAGAGCTTACCTATCCAAAGAGGCCCAGCATAGAGAAGCTCATTACCACATATGGGACAAATGTTTATCATGCCCTCACACTTCAAAGCTTTACGGTATAAACACTTAGAACAGTAAACTATGTATCCTATGTCTCTCATAAGCTGGTCTGCCCTTCTTGCGCCTATATCCTTTCTTAAAAAAACCTTAAAGTGGTGTCTGTAAGAGTAGCAAAACACAGGCGTTAAGGCGCAGTCTAACTTAGCCCCTTCTTCTACAACTTTTTTTATGAGTATTCTTATACCCACTTCGTGGTAAAACTCTGCTTCAAGCAAGGGTTTGGAGCCGTATCTTCTAATGCAAGTAGTAGGATATGTGCCAGAAAGCACTGCGGTGTCAGTAGCAGAAACTCCCAGCAATCCACCCCTTTTCACGGACAGGATGGCACTCTCTAAGAAATCTACGGGTGAACCAAAAGGGTCTATATCTACGTAATCAAAACCTCTTAACTTTCTGAGTAATAAACTTGCATCCTCTGAGTATATCTCCACCTTACTTTCATCCACACAGTTAATTTTTATAAGTCTCTTAAACTCCTCCACAGCCATTGGGTTTATGTCATTGTATATGACTTTTTTAGCTCCTGCTTCAAGTAAAAACCTTATGCCCCTTATACCGCTTGCACCCATAGGATCACAGATGATGGCACCTTCTCCTACAGATGCTAAGACTACGAGTAAGCTCATGTCCCTATTTATTACCATATGGGGATTATAAAAGACGGGCATACGAGAGGATACGATTGAGGGAATCTGGATGTGAAGCCTTGCTTTCCCCTCTTGTATCACATCTGCCACTTTAGTGCACCTTTCCTCCACGCGTACACAAAGCCTAAGGCAAGTATGAAGATAAACATAAGAGCTTCTACAAGTCCGTAAAACCCTATCTCTTTAAACACTACAGCCCAGGGAAAGAGAAAGGCCGCTTCTATATCAAAGAGTATAAGAAGAAGTCCCAAGAGGTAATAGCCTTGTTTGAAAGTACCACGAGCCTCTGGATCGTAGAGGGGAACACCACACTCATAAGGGTAGTCTTCCATACTTTCTTTTTTCTTAGGACCCAAAAGGTCGTTAAGGAAGGCAAAGGCAAAACCCACCGCTAAAGCTATTAGGAAAAAGATTAAAATACCCAAATACTCCATACTACACCTCCACAGACAGTAATTCTTCTACGAAAAGCTTTGCGTCAAAAGGTTGAAGGTCATCTATACCTTCACCCACACCTAAAAGCTTGACCGGAAGTTTTAGCTCCTGACATATGGGTATTATTGCTCCACCTTTGGCAGTCCCATCAAGCTTTGTAAGGACTATGCCCGTTATATTCAGAGCTTCCTTAAAAACCTTAGCCTGTGCTATGGAGTTCTGTCCTATTGTAGCATCTAAAACGAGTAAGGTTTCCGTAGGTTCCTCAGGGTAGAATTTATTTATTACAGACTTTATCTTTCTTAGTTCTCTTATGAGAGGCTCTTTGGTGTGAAGCCTTCCTGCAGTATCTATAAGTAGTAGATCGTAGTTATTCGCTTGACTCATGGCTTTGTATACCACCGAAGCTGGGTCTGCGCCTTCTTCCCCTTTTACTATATGTGCACCGCTCCTTTCTGCCCACACCTCAAGCTGTTCCACAGCGGCAGACCTAAAAGTGTCCGCTGCACATAAAAGTACCCTTTTGCCTTCCGAAGAGAACCTGTAGGCTAACTTTCCTATGGTAGTAGTCTTACCTGAACCGTTCACACCCAAGAAAAGGTAAACATTGGGTCTTCCTTCGTTAAACCTTATACTCCCTTCACAGTTGGAAAGCAATAGTAAAAACTTTTCTTTAAGGATATCCCTTAGACCATCAGATTCTTTTATGTTCCTTTTTATGGCTTCTTTTCTGAGTTCTTCAACTAAGTTTATGGCCGTTTTTGCCCCTACATCTGCCCTTATGAGGGTCTCTTCTAACTCTTCAAAAAGCTCATCGTCCACTTTTCTGCCTCTTAGTATGATGCCAAAAAGTGCCTTCTCCTTAGTCTTGTGTAAACCTTTCCTTATTTTATCAAGTAGGCTTTCCTTCTCCTGTGCTATAAGTCCCATCTCTTGCTTTATTTTGTTTATGACCTTTTCCAAATTTTCTTTTTCGTAAGGGGGTGAGAGCTTCATAGCCCTTTCAAAAACTTTTAGAGCGTCTTCTTTGTTGCCCATCTTGTAGAGGAGATTTCCTGCACTTCTTAGACTTTCAAAACTTCCTATTTTCAGGTACTCTTCTATGGCTTTTTGATTCTCACCTACCTTTTCGTATATGAGAGCTCTCTCTTGAGCGTTTCCTAAGCTTTTATCGTAATGCTCTATAAGCTGGTAAGCGTAGTAGTATTTGCCTTCTTGCATATAAAGGTCGTAAAGTAAGCGCAAAAGCTGGGGATCATCTTTGAATCTTTCAAGGATCTCTATGGCTTTTTCTTTTTTGCCCTGCTGTATAAGTCTAAGTATAGCGTTTTTATCGCCTTTCTCTGCTAACTTTTCTTCCTGAGATCTTCTCCAAAAGAAAGCCATGGGATAGTTATTTTATCACTTTTCCTCACCTGCTAACCACTTGCTTACTATTTCTATTTCCATATCCGACAGATTCCTACCCCAAGGACATTGCTTGGCAAGAACCATAACCGCATCAGCCCTACCTTTGTATTCTTTCTTCAGGTAAGATAGAGGTTTTTTTGAACCTTCTTGGTGACACCTAAGACAGTTGTTCTCAAAGATCATCTTTCCTTCTGAAACTGCAAAAGAAAAGTTTATAAGTGTCAAAAGGTATAAAAGAAAAAACTTCATGGTAAGCACCTCCTTATTTATTTATAATTCCACACTCCCAGAAAAGGAAGAGATTTTTGCTATAATTATAAACCTTTAAGGAGGTTGGTATATGTTTAGGCTACTCATTACAGACCCCATATCGGAGAAGGGTATTGAACTACTGAGTAGAGAACCAGACATACAGGTGGACAATCAGCCAGACATATCTTACGATGAGTTATTGCAAGTAGTTGAACATTATGATGCCATTATAACAAGAAGTAGAACACCTGTAACAGCAGAGCTTATAGACAGAGCTAAAAATCTCAAAGTTATAGGGAGGGCAGGTGTAGGTGTTGACAATGTGGATATAGAGAGAGCATCTCTTAGAGGTATACTTGTAGTGAACACTCCCGGAGCTAACACCATAGGAGCTACAGAGCTGACCATAAATCACATGCTTAGTGTTATGAGAAATGCTCATATGGCTCATCAATCCATAATTGACGGTAGATGGGACAGGAAAAAGTTTATGGGTAGGGAGCTTTATGGAAAAACCTTAGGTATCATAGGTTTAGGTAATATAGGTTCTCAGGTAGCCATAAGGGCTAAGGCTTTTGGTATGAAAGTTATGGCTTATGACCCTTACATACCCAAAGAGAAGGCAGATAGATTGGGGGTAAAACTTATGGATAATCTTCATGAGATGTTAAAGCAAATAGATGTGCTTACTATACATGCGCCTCTTACGCATGAAACGAGAAACATGATAACAAAAAAAGAATTTGAGCTGATGAAGGACGGTGTTGTGCTTATAAACTGTGCAAGGGGAGGTATTGTCAACGAAGAGGATCTACTTTGGGCTTTGGAAGTGGGAAAGCTTTCCGGTGTAGGGCTTGATGTGTTTTCCAAAGAACCACCTCCCATAGAGTTTGTGGAAAAACTCAAAAAGTTTCCCAATGTGTCTCTTAGCCCTCATATAGGTGCCAACACGTATGAGTCCCAAGAAAATGTGGCGGTTATAGTTGCCCAGCAAGTTATAAAGGCCTTAAGGGGTATGACTGTTGAGTATGTAGTGAATGCACCCTTTCCAGATCTATCGGTTCTAACCCTTATAAAACCTCACCTTGACCTTGCAGAAAAAATGGGTAAGTTTATAGTCCAATGGGTAGAAGAAGGTATAAGGGAAGTGCATGTAGAAGTAAGAGGGGATATAGCACAGCACTTTCATCCCATATCCTCTGCAGTTTTGATGGGTATACTTAGGCAAGTGGTGGACTTTCCGGTAAACATAATAAATGCGAGCTATGTAGCGAAGGACAGGGGCATAAAAGTAGAAGAGGTCATGTCAGAAGATGTAGAGGACTTTAAACATTATATAAAGGTGGTGGTAAGGTCTAACGGTTCTGAAAGAATTGTTGCAGGATCTGTTCTTGAAGGATACATACCCAGAATATTCCGCATAGACAACTATAGAGTAGACATAGAACCAGAGGGAATAATGCTTATCTTTGAAAACAAAGATGTGCCAGGAGTTATAGGTAAGGTAGGTTCTATCTTGGGTAAAGCTGGTGTAAACATAGCGGGATTTAGGCTTGGAAGAGAAAAGAGAGGTGGAATAGCTCTTGGCATACTAAATCTTGACGATCCTGTTCCCGAAGATGTGCTTTTGGAACTTTCAAAGCTTCCAGAGGTACTTTTTGTAAAGCAAGTCATTGTGTGATCTACACTTTTCCCATTCTGTTCAAAATTTTCTCTAACTTTTCCAAGACAGGGTTGAGAGGTTCTTTTTCTTTTAAGTATTCATACTGCTGTATTGCTTCATTTAGCACCCTATCCACTACCTGTTCTGGATCATCCACAAGGGTAAGCAAGCTCAGATCCTCTTCTTCTATGGTACCTTGTGGAACCATAACATGACGCATAAATTCAATAAGCTGTTTCCAATATTCGCTTCCGAAAAGGATAATGGGAAAGCGATGGCTTTTTCCGGTCTGTATAAGCGTAAGAGCTTCAAAAAGCTCGTCAAAAGTACCAAAGCCACCTGGAAAGATAACATAAGCGAAGGAGTATTTTATGAGCATAACTTTTCTTACAAAGAAATAATCAAAGTAAAGGGACTTAGTTTGGTATTTGTTAGGTACTTGTTCTTTGGGAATCTCTATGTTCAACCCTACCGATAAAGCACCGGCATCATAAGCTCCCCTGTTGGCAGCTTCCATTATACCAGGTCCCCCACCAGTTATTATACAAAAACCCATCTTACCAAGCCTAAAAGCGGTTCTGTAAGCCGACTTGTAAAAAGGATTATCTTCACCTATTCTTGAACTACCAAAAAAAGTTATGGCTGGACCTACATGAGCAAGTTCGTCAAACCCTCGGACAAACTCACTCATTATCTTCAGAACGCGCCAAGTATCACCCTGCTTTATCTTAAGCTCTTCTATAAGCCTAAGTTCTTCACTGTTCATTAATGTCCTTTACCATACCCTCAAGCTTTAGAAGTTCACCTTCCTGTGGACTGTTTATGTTCCTTGAAGGTTTGATGGCCACCTTTTTCTTACCTTTCTTAGCTTTTTTCTTGTGTAAGTGAGTTTTTTTGTGATGGTTATTTGCATAAGCTTGCTGATAAATAGGTTCTAACAGAGTTATACCTAAAAAGAGTGTGAAAATAACAGCCAAGTATCTCATGCTATACCTCCTTTGTCCCTTCGGGGACAATAGAAACTATAAAACAAAACTCTTGAAAATGTCAAGCAACAGCTTATTACACAAGGAGCCTTTCATCAACTCTAAACTGCAAAGCTTGAGATAAGTGGTGTGCCTTTATGATCTCTTCTCCTTCCAGATCAGCTACAGTTCTTGAAACCTTTAGAACCTTCATATAAGACCTACCGGTGAGATGGAGTCTGTCCATGGCATATTCTAAAAGTCTTTTGGCTTCACTATCCATAACGCAGTACTTTTCTACCTCTTTTTCCTTCATCATACCGTTAAAGCGTGTGGAACTGCCTTTGAACCTTTCCCTCTGTATTTGGAAGGCTCTCTCTATCCTCTTCCTGACTTCAGAAGAGCTTTCTCCTTTCTTTGTATTTAAAAGCTCTTCCTTTTCCACAGGCTCTACCCAAACCTTCATATCTATGCGATCAAGAATGGGTCCAGAAAGTTTAGATTGATAGTTCTTTATCTGCAAAGGGGTGCAGGTGCAGGCTTTGTAAGGATTTGAGTAGTTTCCGCATGGACATGGGTTTATAGCACCTACCAGAAGAAACTCAGCTGGAAATCTAACCTTTGCACTGGCTCTTGTTATGTTCACATATCCATCTTCCAATGGCTGTCTTAGTACCTCAAGGGTCTTCCTGCTAAACTCTGTCATCTCATCAAGGAAGAGAATACCTCTGTGAGCTAAGCTTATCTCACCAGGCATAGGAACAGCTCCTCCACCTATGAGAGACACATCAGAGGCAGTATGGTGTGGGGATCTAAAGGGTCTTGTTTTTACGATGGGATCAGAAAGCAAACCTGCAACGCTATAAATTCTGGTTATCTCAACAGCTTCTTCAAAGGTAAGGGGTGGCAATATGGTGATCATCCTTTTGGCAAGCATACTTTTACCCACTCCTGGAGGACCAATAAGAAGCAAATGGTGATAGCCCGCGCAACTCGCCTCTATAGCCCTTTTGGCAAGCTCCTGTCCACACACATCGCTCAAGTCTATATCAAAATTCTGACTCTCTTTTAAAAGTGTCTCTACATCCACTTCTACGGGAGATTTGGAAATTTCACCTTTCAGATACTCCACAAGCTCCTGCAAGGTACTAAAGCCGTAAACTTCTGTTCCCTTTACTATCGCACCCTCAAGAGCGTTGCCTTCTGGCACAAAAAACCTGCGATATCCTTTTTCTTTCAAAGATAACACTATGGGCAGAACTCCGTTTATCTTGTTTATCTTCCCATCAAGAGACAGCTCACCCAATATGACGGTATCTTCTGACACCTTTATAACCCCCTGTGTTTGCAGTATGCCTATGGCTATAGGAAGGTCGTAAAGGGTCCCTTGCTTTTTCAAATAAGACGGTGATAAGTTTACCGTTATCTTCTTTGTAGGCATGCTATAGCCTATGTTTTTGAGAGCAGACCTTACCCTGTCTTTGGCTTCGTTAATGGCTTTATCAGGAAGTCCCACTATGTTAAACTGTGGGATACCTTGGGATACATCCACCTCCACATCCACCTCAAACCCATCTATCCCCAGCACCCCACCACTCTTTATCCTACAGAACATTGTATAAATTATAAGATACGCTGGAGAGAAATTTAGATATACTATAAAAGAATGATATTTTTACGCACCCACGAAGCAGATCCTGATGAGGTCTACAGATTTCTTACAAGGCTTGTAGTTCCAAGACCCATAGCTTGGATATCTACTGTAAGCCCAGAGGGTATAAAAAACTTAGCACCCTTTAGCTTTTTTAACGCAGTTTGCGACGAACCGCCTATAGTAATCGTATCAATCAGTAGAAGAGACGATGGAAGAAGAAAAGACACAACGGATAACATATTAAGAACGGGTGAATTTGTGATTAATTTAGTGTCTGAAGAGCTAATAGACAAAGTGGAATTAACCTCAGAAGAGTTCCCACCCCAAGTGGACGAGTTTATGGTAGCTGGTCTCACACCCACAGAGTCTTTTTGCGTTAAAGCTCCATCTGTAAAAGAAGCGAAGGCTTGGCTTGAATGCAAGCTTTTCAAACACGAAGAGCTCTTTAGCTACGACCTTATATTTGGTTTAGTCCTGTGTATCAGAGCGGAAAACCTTGACTACGAACACCTAAAACCTGTAGGTAGGCTTTCTGGCAGGTACTGCAGGCTTACTGAGATAAATACAAGGGCTTACTCAGGGTAGAACTCCTCGTCCGCATCTATCTGTAGTAAATCGCTCCTTATGCGAAAGACTGAGTCCTGTATGGGTTGGGTGCTTACCTTTTGCACTTTCCAGATGGTCTTACCCTTCTGGTCTTCTATAAGAAGTGGTACGCCAAGCTTTTCTGACCAGCAAACGCTATGAGATCTTTGGGACTCTTTTATCAGATACCAATTGCAATAATAATTACCAAGACGGTAGGGCTTTCTCTTCAGAGCTTCTACGCTATAGGTCTTTTCAGGTGGTCGCCTCAATACGTGTGCCAAAGAGTACCAGTTGTAGAAAGCTCCCAAACGGTAAAGATTGGTTCTGTTTATCTTAACCACTATCGCTTTCTGTCTGTTTACCACAAAGTACTGGTAGTCACCATCCTTAGTCTTGAAGGCATAAAGGTCCATCTTGTCATCCGTAGATCTTCTTAACCTTCTGTCCCCATCGCGCCAGTACTCAAGCCTGTGGCTTTTACCCTCTGCATCTGTGTAATGAACGATCATATGAAGGTACTTTACCGCGTGGGATACAGAAAAGGCTCTCTCCCAAGAAAGTGTATTAGAAAAAGCCCACGCATAAAAGAGAAAAAAGAGGGAAAGAAGGCGCAGGATCACTCCCTCACCCCCTTGGCAAAATCAAAGTAGGTGTAAGTCCTGCCATTGTAAACTACTTTTTTGATCTGAAGCTTTACGTAGAAAGAGGATTTGGCATTGTCTATGTCTTTCCCGTCTGGGTCAGTGGGTAGTTTCATCTGAATACCGCTTACCTTGTCAGAGTATATGTAGTCTATAGTAGGTCCAGATACAGCTTCGTTACTGTTGACAAGTGCCTCTACAAGAGGTCTGCCATCTGCATCTAGTAGGCTAATGCCCAGTATTCTGGCTACTGTAGGTGCTACATCCACATTGCCGGTTGGTAGCTTGTCTCTGAAACCTTTCTTAAAGTCAGGACCGTAGGCTATCAAAGTATTCCTCACGTCTATGGGGCTAAAGCTTCCGTGCATACCGCGCAGGTTAAACATACTCTCAAACTCTATGCCTCTAAAACCTTGTATCACTGCATTCTCGTCATAGTCATAGCTGACTATTATGTCTGGGTTGCGCTTTGCGGTATTTTCTAGTCTTACCATGCTCATGGGTAGAGTGCCCGGTATTTTGCCATAGCGATCATCCACGAATATGGCTCCAAACTCTTCCCTGCTTTGGAGGAATAAGACCACTTTTCTTACAAGGTCTGGGTTACGAGATGGCACATATATGTACTCGCTTCCGCCGTTAGAAGCAATCACGATAGCATCTGGGGGTAGGTTTTGGGGTACTTTGTAGCTGGGTGTGGTGTACTTCTGACCCGGCTTACCGCATACGCTACCATCTGGATCTACCTGAGTTTGGTATACAGTAGTACCATCCGCCTTTATGCCGGACATCACTGGGTCATAGCTACATCCATTTCCATCATAAGCCTTGAAACCTGCTCTGGTAAGCAGGTCCGCAAGCCTTACATCTCCAGATACAGAGTAGCCGTTGGGATCAGGAGCACCCACTTGAGCGTTGCCGATAGACCTAAGAGGGAAAAGGTTTAGTGGTCCTGATACATTGCTGTGTCCATGGTCAGACACTATTATTATGTCTGTATTGTTGTCTATGCCAAGCTCTTTGAGCTTGTTAAGGAGCATCCCCAAGAGGTTGTCCATGCACCTCATTGCAGACCTGTAGTTAGGGTTGCCCACTCCGTAGGCGTGCTCGGTGCTGTCTGGATCCCTAAACCATATGAGGGTTAGGTTTGGCTTCTTTTTTGGAAGTATGTAATCAAGGTAAACCTTCATCATGTATGTGTTTGCATCGCAGTAAGGAGAGCCCGATGTGTCTGTAGGGTCAGAGGTAATGCCATCGCTCAGGTTCTTTCTTGGCTTAAAGGCTGTTGGATCTCCGTTATTAGTAGAGAGAGTTATAGAACCCTGAGGGTAAGCTATTGGTGTTGTTTTAGGAAGTGGGTATCCTGCCTGCTGTAGTTCCTTTGCAAGATCAAGTGGATACACCATCTTTTCGTCGAGTATAATACCACCTCTCTTGTAGTCCTGTATGTATGCGGAGCCAGACTTTCCTATAACCGCAGTCTTTAGCCCTGCCTCCTGAGCCTTCTGGAAAAGGGTAGCTACCATTAAAAGCTGGTTGTTGTAGTAGGCATTAAGAGTATCCAGTATGGCGTAGTCCTCTGTGAACACAGGTTGGTTATAGTCCACAGGCTGGCCTGCAGAGTTGTTGCCCTTAGCGCCGGGTGCCCAAACAGTGTTTCCGTAAAAGCCTACCTTATCTGGAAAGCTACCAGTAGCAAAGCTGGATGCGTTTATCATTGTAAAGGTGGGGTACGTGGAGTGGTTATCCTCAAAGAACACGCCCTCTTGAGCCAGTTTGTAAAGGTTGGGCAAGTCTGTGGGGTTGATCGAGTCTGGGCGCAAACCATCCCACACAAAGATTATCACATTTCTCTTTTGACCCTCGTAAGAAGTGCCACCGCCTCCACCGCACGATACCGCAAAGACAAGAAAAAAGACTGTTAGGAAAAACAGAAAACCTTTTCTCATCTTTGTACCTCCTCCGCCTGTGTTATTTTAGGTACTGTATGTTAAAAAATCGTTAATGGTCAGAGTAAGAGCTTGGGCCTGTATTCCTGAGAACTCGTATACCGCAATGTATTTGTTTATCCCAAGGAGTATATTTCTTACTTAAAGACACAGTTTGCCATGGCATCCTTTGCACACGCAGAGGCAATATAAGAGTTTCAGCTTAGATTAACCCTGTATGGTATACTTGACACTCTGGTTTACGTAAGTATATACCGCGGTGTAGTCAGTAGCGGTGCTGAATGCTGTTGATACATTAACTAACTTGTTGGAGGTGTATCGCTTGAGTTTTCTGTACACTATGCTACCATTGTCTAACATACAACCTCTGGCTATAGTTTCTGCGTAGGAGCTTACTTTGGCTTTCCTCTGGTACTTTAGGTACTAAGGTATGATCAGGTATGCCAGTATGGCTATGATGGCAATAACAATGAGTAGATCAGTGAGAGTGAAACCTTTGAGCCGTTCATCCTTGCAGAATAAATCAAGCACATAACTCAACATACTACTTTCCCATAATTTCCCTACTTTGTTTCAGTTTAAAGGAAAAGCGGTTCTTAAGGAGGTAGTAAGAGCAAAGAGATAATGTTATAGCACTTGTGGAAAAACTTATTATATTGTCAGTAGAGAAATTAAGCACATAACTGAAGCTTAATATTTCTGTAGGAGCATGCAAGTAGGCAAGAAAAGTAATTCTCCAAAACTGACTTCTCGCTAAACGCTTTATCTTAAGCTTTCTGCCTGCATTGAATTTTTGTTGTTGAGCACGATTTCTACTTGTTGCACTGTTTCCAGAAAGCCACAGGTATATATTTTTCTTAAGTACGGGAGAATATTTATGGAGAATCTTAGCAAATAGCTAACATAACGGATTTCATATTCTCAAGTCTTATAAGAAGCTCCCTTTCTGGAAAACCCACAAAAAAGACTAATCCTATTGTTCTTCTTGAAACTCTATATTTTCCTGTATTAAGGTTTCCAGTATATTGTCATACTCTGATTTTTCAATGGTTCCATCATATGCTCTTATTTTTATCTCTACAGTATTAAATTTTTTGCTTAACAAAGTTATAATCCTTGCCAAAGTTGACGCTTTTCCATGTTGAATCCAGACATGAAGCTTTACTTCATTTTTCCCAAATCTCAATTCATTCTCTTTATCCTGTTCTTCCAAAGTTTGCACTTGTAAGGTTTCCGCTCCTTGTTTTAGTTCAGTTTGTGTCGTAATGTCTATGTTTTGAGACGTGTATGTAAGGACTTCCTCTTGGTATTTTTCTGCCTTTTCTTCTTTACAAAGTTCTGACTTTATAATCACTTCTCCTTCACTTAAGGATACTGTAGGTATTTCATTTATTTTCTTACATACAGGTTTTTCACCTTCAAGATATCCAAAACCAAACAGTCCCCTCTCAACACCCTCTTTTATTCCCTCAATGAAACCTTCTTTTGAAATCACTCTCAATTCACCAGGCGTTTTTAGTAGAGCATCGTAGAGCTTTTTTATCTCCAGAAAGTCCCTCTCACTAAGGTATTTATCTTTTATCACTTTTGAAGATATCTTCTCAAGTATTTCTCCCTGCCCTCTTAGAAAATTGTAAATTTCCTCGTCAAGCTTAGATTCACCCAAGGTAGGAATGCCCATATCAAAATCTTTAAAGCCATCTTTGTTAGGAAGGAATAACTTACTATAGTACTTTCTTATCTCTTCATACTCTCTACTCTCTTGCTGTCTTAGCCTACTTTCCACTTCCTTTTTTTGGTTTTCTGTTAACTGTAATCTTTCGTCTTGCTTTATGCTTCTAAGAGCGATGAGCTTTCTTATGTAGCTGTATAAATTATCTTTATTGTTGTCATCTACGCACAAAAATATCAGTGTGTTCCTATAAATCCTTGGAGTCTCTCCGCAGTTTTCTAAGAAGTCCTTATCGGGTTTGTCTTTGTTAAGTATTACAAGCTTTAGTTCTTCATTGTGCGGAATGTCCTTAGAGAATTTGGGATGAAGATAAACTTTGATCTTTGGATTTTTTGATATATGCCTTCGCAGAATGTTTTGTTCCTCTTGAACTATTTGGTTTTCGGATATGTTCTCTTCTTTTAAGAGTAAAATCCTGTTGAGGTTTGGTTGGTTTTGGAATCTAAGATCATCGTCGGAGACGTAAAATAGTTGCCTTTTGAGTTCGTGCAGTGTGGTGTCTATGATGGCACTTTGGAAAGATGGTTCTGCGGTGTAGAGCTTTAGCTCTTTTAGGCTTATGCTCCTTGTACCTCTTCCAGAAAAAGAGGTCATGAATATGGTGGTGCTAACAACTGTACCAAGCCTATAGGGTTTGTAAGAGGATTGAAGGGATTCATCAACCTTTTTAGCTCCAGAATTTGGTGAGGTTATGTCTTGGGCTATTATACTGTCCCATTCAGAGCCAATGTGTGTTATAAGCTCACGCCTTAGCTCCTCATTGCCTAAGTTAAAGTCTCCAAGCCTAATAAAGGGTATTTTTTCATTGATCAAGTCATGTATGACTATGGATAGAATCCTCAGAGCTCCCCTTGTTCTTTGGAAAGTAGGGAAAGACCCCCACCTTTTATAAAGGATATCTATTACCTCGGGTTTAAAAGGGTAGCTTCTTAGAAATCTTTCTCTGTAATCTTGTACTTCGTCTTTAGAGAGGAGTCCCTCTCTTAGGGCGTAATTGACAAATTCATTAACCACTTTATTAGCTTCTTTTTCATCCTTTTTCATCAATGTACTCAAAAAGTCTTTTTCTTATCACACTTTCTATCTCGTCATCTTCTACAGGGCTATGGGACTTTTCTACTCTGCCAACTATCTTTTGTAGCTGATGGAAGGCCCTTTCTGCGTTTTCGTCAAAGTGCTCCAAAGAGCTAGATGGAAGTGTAAGAACAAGCAAAGCGTTTCCTATCGTTGCTACCGCACCAGTGAGTTCCTGAATAAAGGCAAGGGTTTGAGAGCCAAGGTTAGAATCACCCACCTTTATACCAGATGCCTTGGTTATGTGTTCAAGAAGCTCGTCTATGAGTATAAGCACAGGAGCGTTTTGGTTCAGAAGCTTTCCAAGAGCGTCCTTTCCGGGTGCTGTGTCTCCTTTTGTAAGCTCTACCTTTCCCGTAAGCTGTCTTTCAAGATCTTCCCAAAGCCTAGTGTCTGCGGTTAGGGCTGTTCCATCTAAGACTGCAACCTTTGCGTTCCACTCTTTGGATTTGTGATAGAGTGCTATTAGTGTGTGAGTTTTTCCGCCACCAAAGGGTGTTTGAAGCTGGATCACCGCATCGCCACCCATACCCTTCAGTCTTGATTCCGCTAAGTTAAGTATGTGCTTTAAGCCTCTGGTGATGTATGTCTTTTGGACAAAGAGATCAGGGTCCTGATAGTCAGGTTTTGCAGTGCCCTTTGCTACCTGCCAAAGGTCTGCTGCAAAAACGTCCATAGTGAGTCTTCCCTGTGCTACATCATCGTGGGGTATGGCGATGCTTGCAAAAGGTTTCATTAGAATAACCTCCCTTGAGTATCTCTCATGTCATCTTTTAATTTTTCTTTCCCAATTAAAAATCCGTCAAGTAGTTTTTTCTCTTTGCTGTCGTTGGGAAGCGTTTCTGATATGGCTTGAGCTACCCTATAAAAAGATTCCTTTAGACCAAACCCGGTTTCTTTTAAAACTCTTTTCATCTCATCTTTTTTCCCTTCCTTCCACAAAAGTAAAACTTTATGAAGTACATCTATCATATCCTCCGCATCTTTGAGCTCTTCAAGCTTTCTTTCGTGAGGTCCAAGAATTGTTATGAGCTCCTTTTCCTTTCTGATAAATCCTTTACCCCACTCTTTTTCAAGATTTACACCCGCTGATTGGGCAAGCTTTCTTGCATCATCGAATTGGACTTTTTCCTCTCCATAAGTCCAACGCCAAAGAATGTAGAACCTTGTAAGAGAAGACAGCTCTCCTGCTATGCTACCATCGTGGAGAATCTGCTTTAGGGCATGCTCTGTAACAAGCTCTCTCACATATTCAAGAAGTTCGCTTGTGGTGATCTCTCTTCCTTCGTAGTCCATAATTTTTTTGTATCTTCCAAATATCTCAATGGAAGCACCAATAGCAGATATAAAGTAGTCTGCACCTGCGATGCCTTCTTTCCAGAGATTCTCAAGTTTTTCTGTGATGTGGTTCTTTATTTCCTCTTTTACTTCGTTTAGCCATCCTATCTCTTCTCTTTCCATTTTCCTGCAGACAAAGTAGATGGAAGAGGAAAGCGCAGCGGACTCTTTAGCCCTTAATCTTGACTTCATCTCTGTATCTATGGGCCAAGATGCTGTGATAACTAATCCAGACTCAAGCAGTGAGTTAATCATGGTTTCCCAACCTGTAGTGGATTTGTGAGTATAGACTATAATAGCTATACCGTTGGGTTTTAAAACTCTGCGTATCTCCTTAAAGGCTTTCTTGAGCATGGATTCAAAAAACTCTTTTGCTTTCTGCGAATCACCGTGTCTGACAGGGTTTGAAACAATTTCTTTAGTTTTTGGAACAAGTGGCGTTATAAAAAGTTCTGGATATAAATCTCCTATACTTCTCTTGAGCCATACATAAAAGAAATCAGAAAGTTCGGCGTAGTTTATATTGTCGTAATAGGGCGGATCTGTAAAAACTGCATCAAAGTAGTTATCTGGATAAGGTACTTGTAGCGCTGAGTTTTTTCAACTTTATCTCCATATTTGTATGCAGACATCTTGTGGGCTTCATCAACTATAGTTAGGTCCCAGTGCACTGAGCTTAAACTCCGCAAAATATCATCCTGCTTGGCAAAATCTATAGAAGTGATAACCTGGTTATTTTTTTCCCAAGGATTTTCTCCATAATGAGCGTTAAAAGTGTTTCTATCAAGGACTACAAATGTTTCGTTAAACTTCTCCTTTAATTCCCTTCTCCATTGGTCTTTTAGATGCCCTGGTACAACTATGAGCACCCTTCTAACCAACCCTCTTAGCTTTAACTCCTTTATTATCAGCCCTGCCATAATGGTTTTTCCAGCACCAGGATCGTCCGCTATAAGAAACCTAATGTGAGGTTGCTTTAGAATATAGCCATACACTGCCTCTATTTGAAAGGGAAGAGGGTCTATCTTTGAGACATTCACCGCAAGTAAGGGATCAAACAAAGATGCGTATCTAAAACGCATTGCTTCAATCACAAGAAACACTTCTTGTGGGTCTGCAGAAAGGTCTATATCCGTGTTAATGACCTCTAAACCGCTAAGCTCTTCTATTTTAAACAGATGGTCTGTGCTTTTTTCCGTGTGAATGGTTCTAACTAACAACCGAATATGATCGCCTCTTTTCTCCACCTTTTCAACCTTAACAGGTTCAGGCCAAAAATCTCCTTTTATTATGTAGCCTTCTTTAATCACACCGCGGTCTCCTCTTTTTACTATACTGTGCTGTCCAATTTAATTATTATAGAGTACACGCTCAGTAAAGAAATTAGGGAAGAGTAAAAGCTAAAGCTGTACCCTCTTTTGAGTACTCTTTAGGTGTGTTCTCCTGACCTATAAATCTTTTTGCTTCCAATAACGACCTTAACAGAACCAGGATTTAAATAATCAAGAAATTGATAACTCCCCCCAGAAGGGGGAGAGGAAGCATTAGTCAAGCTCTGGCATTTCAGGTGTTGGTGCTTTTTCCTTCTTCTCCTCGGGTATTTCTGCCACCAAGGCTTCTGCTGTCAGCATGGTGCCTGCAACGGACGCTGCGTTTTGTATGGCTACCCTTACCACCTTGGTGGGGTCTATGATACCAGCTTCAACCATATCTTTGTACTCTCCAGATGCTGCGTCAAATCCCCAGTTTTTACCTTTTTCTTTTCCAAGCTGGAGAACCTTTTCAAGCACCACATAACCTTCAAATCCTGCATTGGTAGCTATTTGTCTAACAGGTGTTCTGCAAGCTTTCTTTATTATGTCTATACCCAACTGTTGGTCTGGATTATCTACCTTAAGATTATCCAAGGCTTCGGAAGCTCTTACTAACGCTACACCACCGCCGGGAACTATGCCTTCCTCAACAGCTGCTTTTGTAGCGTGTACAGCGTCCTCAACCCTTGCTTTCTTTTCTTTAAGCTCAGCTTCTGTAGCGGCGCCCACTCTTATTATAGCAACTCCACCAGAGAGCTTTGCGAGTCTTTCTTGAAGCTTTTCTCTATCGTAATCTGATGTAGTTTCAAGTATCTGTTTCTTGATCTGTTCTATCCTTGCCTGTATGGCTTCCTTAGAACCTTTACCACCCACTATGGTGGTGTTATCCTTGTCCACTATCACCTTATCCGCTCTTCCGAGCATATCAAGGGTCACGCTTTCAAGTTTTATACCAAGCTCTTCAGTTATAGCGGTACCACCTGTAAGAATGGCTATATCTTGCAGATAATCCTTCCTTCTTTGGCCAAAACCAGGAGCCTTCACAGCGCAAGCTCTTATAACACCCTTTATATGGTTTACCACTAATGTTGCCAGAGCTTCAGCTTCAACGTCTTCCGCTATGACGAGTAGAGGTTTGCCTGCCCTTACTACTTGTTCAAGTATGGGGAGTAGGTCTTTTACATTGGATATCTTCTTTTCGTATATGAGTATGTAGGGTTCTTCAAGTACAGCTTCCATTTTGTCAGGATTTGTTATAAAGTAAGGTGATAGGTATCCCCTATCAAACTGCATACCTTGAACTGTTTCAAGGGTCGTTTCTGCAGACTTGGATTCTTCAACGGTTATAACTCCGTCCTTTCCTACAGCTTCCATGGCATCTGCTATGATCTTGCCTATGTTTGTATCGTTATTGGCAGATATGGTTGCTACTTGCTCTATCTCTTTCCTGCCAGATACGGGAATAGAGAGCTTCTTTATCTCGTCTACGACCACTTGAACCGCTTTGTCTATTCCCCTTTTGAGGTCCATGGGATTTGCGCCTGATGCTATTGCTTTTAGTCCTTCGTTGAATATGGCTTGAGCAAGGACAGTTGCGGTGGTAGTTCCATCACCAGCCACATCAGAAGTCTTAGAAGCAACTTCTTTTACCAACTGAGCACCCATGTTTTCATAGGGATCCTTTAGCTCTATCTCTTTAGCTACTGTAACACCGTCTTTGGTGACAACGGGAGTACCCCACTTTTTCTCTATGATCACCTCTCTACCCCTTGGACCCAGGGTGACCTTAACCGCGTTAGCAAGCTTATCAACGCCAGATTTGAGCCTTGCTCTTGCTTCTTCTCCATAAATAACCTTCTTTGCTGCCATCTTTCCACCTCCTTTTAAAAGTTTTTTTACTCAATTATCGCAAGAATTTCATCTTCAGACATTATTAGGTACTTTTCTCCATCAAGTTCCACTTCTGTACCAGCGTACTTGTTGAAGATCACCTTATCCCCCTTCTTCACCTTGGGAGAGACCACCTGTCCGTTGCTTAAAAGCTTACCATCACCTACAGCAATAACCTCACCTATCTGAGGCTTTTCTTTTGCGGTATCTGGTATGATAATGCCCGAAGGTGTCTTCTGCTCTTGTTCTTCCATTCTTTTGACAACTATCTTATCGTACAGTGGTCTCAGTTTAGCCATGTCCTTACCTCCTTAATGTTTTTTCTTAAAATATTATATTAACACTATCTTCTTTTGTCAAGGGGTATAGACAAAATTTTTTAGTGTGATCTGCTAAACTTTATTGACTTTCTTAATATTAGAGTTTAAGAGAGCCTTTTTAGGTCCTTGTAAGTGTTCCAAAAACCCGAGATGATACCTACAAAGAAGAAAAAAAGAAGACCTAAAGGGAAGCTCTTGATTTTAAAAACTCCCTCCATAAGCCATTTATCAAAAGCGTATCCTACCGCAAGCCCTGCCAATATGCCACCGAGGATGTTAAAGCCTGCTGTTAAAGCTAAAAAATCTTTACCTTTCATATGCCAAAAAGCCTTTTGATGCGTTTTATAAAGCCAGAACGCCTTCTTATCTCATAACCAAGTTTCTCCACCATATCTCCTATTTTGCCAGTTATGAGGGAGATAGTTTCTTTGTCCTTTACCCTTGGGTCGTAAAGAAACTCCTTTAGCAGTTGGTTGGTGCTTTCTAAAGCTTTTACCGCTCTTTCTAATTGTTTTTCCTGCTGAAGGTCTATACCATTGACTGCGTTTTCAAGAGCTCTTCCTAAGGCTTCAACGGCGCTGTTTAGACTTTTGCTACCCATATCGTAATCACCACTAAACTGGCTTAAGATCTGTAGTAGTTTGGACTTGAGCATAAACACATACTGAGAGAGCTCTGTGTTAAAGGGTTCCTTCTTGTCTATATCCTTAAAAAAATCCTCTACGATCATTGTTATACTGTCTTCTATGCTGTACACTTTATCCATACTTTACCTCCTAAAATCTATTTGGTCTACACTTAGGTTAAAGCTAATATCTCCTACGCTTATCTTGACATTTCTGTAATAGCCTTGTTTGTTTCTCTCAGGATAATCAAGGACTACGAGCCTATCTCTCTTTTTGTCAATAAGCTCTACTCTTTTTAGCTGTCCGTTGCTAAAAATGTACTTTCTTTTGTATAAGCCATCATCTCTCTCAAAAGCCAAAGAACCCAAAGAACAAGACGCTTTTTCCTCTCCTGTCAAAACTGTGCCAAATATGAGAGCGTCAGGAGTTAAAGGAAGGTCAATGCATGTTGCTCCCACACAAAGGTTGGTATCTTTAAAAAGCACAGTTCCCGTCTGGGGACTTCTGAGGGTGTATCCGTTTTGGGCTTTTTCAATATAGATGGGCACTTTCAGAATACCGTATCTTAGGGATACAAAAGCGTTGTAGCTCTTTGGTGCAGAATCTTCCGAATATACCTGCCTTACTTCTTTTTCACCGGGACATACAAGGGGTGCGCACGCATATGCTAAACACAAAACACATAAAAAGAGTGCTTTCTTCATGTTTCTCTCCTTATCCTCACAGACATATAGTGAGCAAATAGCCCTTCCGCTTTTGCTATGCTTTCGGTAGGTTCTGCAAGTCTATCAAAACCTTCTTTAGAAACATAAAGAACGGAGCTTCTTTTGACAAAGTCATAAACACCCAAAGGTGAGAAAAACTTGGCTGTCCCACCTGTAGGTAAGGTATGGTTAGGACCAAGAATGTAATCCCCTAAAGCTTCTGTGCTGTATCTTCCTAAAAATATGGCTCCTGCATGCTTTATATAGGGAAGGATAGAGAAGGGGTCTTCAGTGAGCAGTTCAAGATGTTCTGGTGCTATGTGGTTAGCCACTTCACAGGCTTTGTAGAGGTCTTCCACAAGGAATATGGTTCCAAAGCGCTCTATGGATCTTTTGGCGATTTCCTTCCTTGGGAAGTCTTCTATGAGTTTCTCAAGTTCTTCTTTTACTCTAATGGCATGTTTTTCATCAGTTGTGATGAGAAAAGCTCCGGCAAGTTCATCGTGTTCTGCCTGAGAGAGAAGATCAGCAGCCACCCAAGATGGTTCGCAAGTGCCATCTGATATGATAAGTATCTCAGAAGGACCTGCAAACATATCTACATCCACTACACCAAAAAGAAGTTTTTTTGCAACGGATACATATATGTTGCCCGGACCCACTATTTTATCAACCTTTGGTATAGTTTGCGTTCCATAAGCAAGTCCTGCAATAGCTTGAGCACCACCTATTTGGTAAACTCTGCTTACGCCGGATATAAAGGCAGACGCAAGAGTGTATCTGTTAGGCTTAGGCGAGACCATTATAACTTCTTCAACTCCAGCAACTACCGCAGGTACTACATTCATGAGGACTGTTGAAGGATAAGATGCCTTGCCACCCGGTACATAAACCCCTACCCTTTCCAAAGGCATAACTTTCATACCAAGAAGGATGCCTTTCTCTTCCGTAAAAAAAGACTTCTCTTTTTGAAGTTCGTGAAACCTCCTTATCCTCTCGTGAGCTATCTCAAGAGCGGAACGCACATCTTCCTCTATTTCGTTGTAAGCGTTTTCTAACTCTTCATAAGGTATTTCTAAAGTATCCTCAGAAAGCTTTATCCCATCAAACTTCTCCGTATACTCTATGATGGCTTTATCACCTTCTTGCTTTACCCTTTTTATTATCTCCTTTACCACAGGCTCGTACTCTTCCTCAAGCACCTCTCCCCTTTTTACTATGAATCTGAGCCTTTCGTTGAACCTCCACACAACACCTCTTAGGTCTTCTATCTTCATAAGGTATCATTATAAACCTTACTTAGTCCTAAACTACCTGTTGATCTGATCTTTATCATATCGCAAATTGTTTTCATTTAATTATTATATTCAATACTAAAAACTTGAGGAGGTAAAAAACATGATGGTGGGACAGAGAGTTCCCAACTTTGAGCTGGAAGTTTATGACCCAAAGAGCGGAAGTTTTGGCAGAATCTCTTTGGAAGACCTATTGAAGGAGCGCAAATGGGTAGTGATCTTTTTCTATCCGGCAGACTTTACCTTTGTGTGTCCCACAGAACTTGCGGATTTGGCAGAAAAGTATGAGGAACTTCAAAAGATGGGAGTTGAGGTTATATCCGTATCAACAGATACTAAGTACGTGCATCTTGCTTGGCACAGAAGTGAAAAGCTCTTAGAAAAAGTAAAGTTTCCTATGGGTGCAGACCCTACAGGCAAAGTTTCCAAACTTTTTGGTGTTTATGATGAAAGCACGGGCCTTTCTTTGAGAGGGACTTTTATAATAAACCCTGAAGGTGTTTTGGTAGGTTCTGAGATAAACTTTTATAACGTGGGAAGGAATGCAGAAGAGCTAATAAGAAAGATGGAAGCCAATATATACCTTATGAGCCATCCTGACGAAGCATGTCCTGCCAAGTGGAGGAAAGGCAAAAAAACACTAAGACCTTCTGAAAAGCTGGTAGGAAAGGTTCATGAAGCTTTGAGTCGTGAGGAATATATTTAAAAGTACTTTCTGTGGAGGTATAAGATGGAGCTCACATTGGACTTTACCACTGATAAAGTTTACGATGTGGTAATAATTGGAGCAGGACCAGCCGGTTCTTCTGCTGCCATATACACAGCAAGGGCTGGGCTTTCTACCTTGGTGCTCTACAGGGCAGAGGCGGACGGTGCTCTTGGTGTAACTCAGCAGATAGAGAACTATCCGGGCATAAGGGGACCCATATCAGGCTACGAACTTTTGAAACTTATGAGGGAACACGCAAAAGCCTTTGGTGCAGAGTTTGTAAGGGGTAAAGTGATAGCTACAGACCTTCTTGGTGAGATCAAAAAGGTATACACCATAGATGGTAGGGAATTTAAAGGAAGGGCGGTCATAATAGCCTCAGGTGCTATGGAAAGGACTAACAAGTATAAAGGGGAAGAGGAGTTTTTGGGTAAGGGAGTATCTTACTGTGGTGTTTGTGATGCGGCTTTCTTCAAAAACAGACCTGTTGCAGTTGTAGGAGAAGATGATTACGCTTTAGAGGAGACAGAGTTCATTGCACGCTTTGCCAGCAAGATATACCTTGTGGTGCCATCCAGCAGGATAAAGGCACCACCGGAGATGATCCAAGAGATAGAGTCTCACAAAAATATTGAGATACTTCTTCACCATAGGGTGCTGGAAATAGTAGGCAGTTCTTTGGTAGAAGGTATAAAGGTTCAGGATGTGAAGACCAAAGAAACAAAACTCCTTCAGGTGGACGGAGTGTTCATATTCCTTGGTGGGAATAAACCTTCTGTGGACTTTCTCATGAACCAAGTAGAAATGACTGATGATCACTGTATAGTGGTTAATGAGGAGATGATGACCTCTGTTCCGGGTGTCTTTGCTGCGGGTGATGTTCTTTGCACCAACATAAAGCAGGCGGTTATTGCTGCAGCAGATGGAGTAAAGGCAGCGCTTGCGGTAGATAAGTATCTGAACAAAAAGGCAAAAATTACATCCCAGTGGTGATTTAATGAAGCTGGACAAAGAGATAGTATCTATTGCCTTTGAAAGATTTAGAAATTTAAGAATCTTAGTAGTGGGTGATGTTATCCTTGACAGATACGTGTTTGGGAAAGTAGAACGCATATCTCCAGAAGCACCCGTTCCTATAGTTGAAGTCCAAAGGGAGGAGTTCAGACTCGGAGGGGCGGGTAATGTTGCCAGTAATCTCAGCGCACTTGGTGTGAAAACCTACCTTGTGGGCATAACAGGAGAAGATTCTGGGATGAACTTAATAAAAGAGCTTTTAAGAGAAAGTAAAGTGCAGGATCTCACCGTACAAGACCCAAGCAGACCTACAACGCAAAAGGTAAGGGTAATATCCATGTCTCAACAGCTCATTAGAATAGACAGGGAAGAGAGAAAGCCACCAGAAGGAAAGGTATTAAAAAAAATCTTAGAAAATTTGGATCTTGATGTGGATGGGATCATCTTATCAGACTACGCAAAGGGTGTGGTGTGTGAGGAGGTTGTAAAGGCAGTAAAGTCCAAAGGAAAGTTTTACTCTATAGACCCAAGGCCACAGAACGCTCACCTTTACAAAGGTGCTGACCTTATGACGCCAAACGAAAGGGAAGCAAGGCAGATGTTTAGTGCGGAAAGTCTTGAAGAGCTTGGCTGGGGTCTTAAAAAAGAACTAAGTTTGAAAACTCTCACCATAACCTTAGGTCCAAAGGGTATAGCTCTTTTTGACAAAGAATTTAATTTATATCCCGCAAGAGCAAAGCAGGTTTATGATGTAACTGGTGCAGGAGATACTGTAGTTGCAGTGCTTACCGCTTGTGCTCTTTCGGGTTTTGATTGGGATATTGCCTGTGAGCTTGCCAACGTGTGTGCTGGTATAGTAGTCAGCAAATTGGGAACCGCAAGCCCAACTTTTGAAGAAGTTATCCAGTATGTAGAGGAAGTTCTTGAAAGGAAAGAGGTTTGAGGATATAGCCTGTGCGTATTTAGAATCCAAAGGCTACAAGATACTTCGCAGAAACTTCTACTGCAAAGGTGGAGAAATAGACATTATAGCGATAGAAGGAGACACCGTAGTGTTTATTGAAGTAAAAGGCTCTACTAAAATGACCTTTGGAGATCCTGCGGAGCGCATAGACAAAAGGAAAATAGAAAGATTGCTAAGATGCATGGAGGAGTTTTTGGCAGAAAATCCTTACGAAAATGTAAGAGTAGATGCTCTGATAGTAAGGGGCAAAGAGGTTGAACACATAAAAGGCATTGAGCTATAATCTTAACTGCATGAAAGTGAGAGTTTTGATACTTCCCAAAAAAGGACTTTTGGACCCAGAAGGTAGGGCGGTAAAGGAGATGCTGTTAGAAAACGGCTACAGTGTCAAAGATGTAAAAGTGGGAAAAGTTGTGGACCTTGAGGTGGAAGAAGGCACTAACATAAAAGAGCTCGTGGAAAAGTTTTTGGTAAACCCTCTCATTGAGGAGTACATCATAGAATGAAGTTTGCCGTTTGCGTATTTCCGGGCTCTAACTGTGATTATGATGTGTATTATGTGATAAAAGATATTCTTGGTCAGTCTGTGGAGTTTGTGCATTACACGCAGAAAAACTTAGAAGGGTACGACTGTGTGGTACTTCCCGGTGGCTTTTCCTTTGGAGATTACCTAAGAGCTGGTGCGCTTGCAAGTAAGACACCCTTAGCTTACGCTGTGCAGGACTTTGCTCAGAAAGGTGGGCTCGTGCTTGGCATATGCAACGGCTTTCAGATCCTCACAGAGCTTCACTTACTACCAGGAGCTTTGCTCAAAAACGAAAACCTCAGGTTTGTCTGTAAGGATGTTTACTTAAGGGTGGAAAACACTCATATTCCCTTCACAAGAAAGATAGAAAAGGGAGAGGTACTTAGCATACCCATAGCTCACGGTGAAGGAAGGTATTATGTTCCTGAGGACATTCTTAAACATATGGAGGATAGAAACCAGATCGTTCTAAGATATTGCGACCAAGAGGGAAACATAACGCCCTCTTCCAATCCAAACGGCTCTGTGGGAAACATAGCAGGGGTGTGCAACAAAGAAGGTAATGTCTTTGGCCTTATGCCACATCCAGAGCGAGCAAGTGAAGACATCCTTGGTTCTCACGATGGACTTTTATTTTGGCACTCCTTAATAAGCTAATCAATGATAGTGTATTTAGATAGCTCAAAGGTTAGTTTGTACTTGTCTATCAACTTACCGTCTACCTCTGCCAAAGGATACATGAACTCGTTGACTTTTTCACCATTAGCAAGAGGTGGTTCTAAGGAAAAATCTCTTGCACTGTTGAAGGCTATCCAGTGAGCATCCCAGTTGCCAAATAGAAATCCTCTCACCTTTTTGACTTTTGGATCACTTAGCGAAAGATTTTCCTCAAGTATAAGTTTTCTAACATCTGCTGGGTCTACTGGTATCCACCTTCCTAAATAAAACTCCGCTCTACAGTGCTGTGCCTTTGTGGCATCCCTACTTACAGAAGATATGCCTTTTGATAAGGAAGAAGGGGCTACTCTTATTCCAAAAACCTCTCTTGCTGGTATACCACTTGCCCTGCAAAGAGCTACAAACAGAGAGTTTATATCTGTGCACTTTCCACCAAAATATCCCGTTTCCAACATACTTTTTACATCACCTGTACCACACCCGAGAATTTTTGGATCTCTAAAAGTGTTCTCTACTACCCAGTCGTATATAGCCTTTACCTTTTCAAGGTCATCTTTCTTTCCAGAGGTTATTCTATCGGCATACTCTTTAACTATACCATCCGTAGGCACATGTTCCGTAGGTTTCAAAAACAGGATTACCTCCTCTGGTAAGGTATGATTACTTTTAGGAAGTTGGCTAAAGTTTGTGCTTCTGCTTTGGTATTCAACATCAAAGATCACCTCAAGCTCTTTAATCCCGCCACCTTCTTTAAACTCTGCGTAAAGAATAGGTGCACCGTAAACTCTATCCCTTTTAATATCATAGTATGATGCAGTTGTTCTAACTTCAACACTTAAAAGCCTTTGGTATTCTGTGTTTTCGGGTACTGGCACCCAGAGCCTTATACCCTCTTCAAAGGGTAGTTTTACAGTGTATGATAGCTTTGTCCTTTTGACTTCTTTTGAATTGCCCAACTTTGGTAAGATGAGCGCCACAAAAATGAGTTTAAAGAAATCTCTTCTATCCATGGAAAGGTAATATAGACCAAAGCTTATGTTTGTATCTATTGATTTTTTTCAACACTTTGGAGATGTTTTTATAGATTTATTCGATGTGTAAATCCGCTCCTGAGAAATTCCTTCACAAAGGGTATTTCCGAAGAGAGTATATCCTGAGGAGAACCTATCTGCACCGTTCTGCCATCTTTTAGCACCATAATTCTGTCAGATATACTAAAAGCTGATATAAGGTCATGGGAAACCACTATGGAGGTAGTGCCCATCTTATCCCTCAAAGACAGGATAAGGTCATCTATCATCCTGCTTGTGATGGGGTCAAGGCCTGAGGTGGGCTCATCGTAGATGATCAGTTTAGGATCCGTTGCTATGGCTCTTGCTATACCCACTCTCTTCTTCATTCCACCTGAGAGCTCAGAAGGATAAAGCTCAAGGACATCTTCATCTAAACCTACAAGCCTTAGCTTTTCAAGAGCTAACTGTCTTATCTCTTTCTGGCTCATGTTGGTGCGTTCCAAGTAGTAAAAACCCACATTCTCCCAAACCTTTAAACTATCAAACAGTGCTGAGCCCTGAAATACATAACCTATATCCTTTCTTAGGCTGTCAAGTTCTTTGATGCTCAAGGTGTTTATATCCTTTCCAAAAACTTCAACTTTCCCTTCTGTAGGTTTCCACAGACCAACTATGCACTTGGTTATAGATGTTTTACCGCTACCGCTCCCACCTACTATGGTGAATATTTCACCTTGAAGCACCTCAAAATTTATGTCTTTGAGAATTTCCCTGCCGTTTAAGCTCAAAGAAAGGTTTTCCACTTGAACTACTTTATTCACCACAGTCTTCTTAAAAGCTCTTCTAAGTCATCTTCTTGTGTAAGACCCAAATGAGAAAGGTAAGACTCTATGCTTACCCACCTCTTTAGTACCATACCTTGTGTGATGAGGCGTAAAAAGGGTTCTTTGTCTTTTACCAACCCAAGGTCATAGAGAAACTTTTGGAAGAAGCGCGCATAAAGGAGGTGCAAAACCGCATGCTCTATGCCCCCTATGTAGAAATCAACAGGCATCCAAAACTCCACTTTTTCCCTTTGAAAAACCTCTTTATCGTTTTTCGGATCACAGTATCTGAGAAAGTACCAAGAGGAGTCAAAAAAGGTGTCCATGGTATCTGTTTCTCGTTTTGCTGGACCTTTGCATTTGGGACATGTGGTATTTACAAATTCCTCAACGCTTTCTAATGGATTCCCATATCCCGTGATGCTTACATTTTTTGGTAGTAAAACGGGAAGGTCTTCCTCTGGCACTGGCACAGTACCGCACCTATCACAGTAAATTATGGGTATAGGTGTGCCCCAGTATCTTTGTCTTGATATGTTCCAGTCTTTGAGTCTATAGGTTATCTTGAAGTCCGCATGACCTTTTTCTTTTAGCCACGAGGTTATGGACTTTTTTGCTTCTTGGGAAGGCATACCGCTAAATGGTCCCGAGTCTATTAAAATACCTTCCCCTTCGTAAGCTTTACCTTTTGAAAAATCTCCCTCTGAAGGTCTTACCACATACTTTACAGGCAGTTGGTATTTAAGTGCAAACTCGTAATCCCTTTGGTCGTGAGCAGGCACAGCCATGATGGCACCTGTCCCGTACTCATAAAGCACATAATTGGCACTCCATACGGGCAATTTCTCTCCATTTGCGGGATTTGTTGCATACACTCCCAAAAACACCCCTTCCTTTTCTTCCTCTTTTCCTCTCTCTTTGACAGGAATAGACTTTATTTTTTGGACAAAGCTCATAACTTCTTGTAGTTTCCCTCCCCTTTTGGCAAGCTCCAAAGTGAGAGGATGCTCGGGTGCAAGTACCAAGAAGGTAGCACCAAACACAGTATCAGGCCTTGTAGTGAATATTTCTATAGGAATGTCATCCACATAAAACTTTATAAGGGCACCTTCGGACCTGCCTATCCAGTTTCTCTGCTGGGATATGACCCTTTCGGGCCATTTGCCTTCCAGTAGCTTTAGGTCCTCAAGGAGTCTGTCAGCGTAAGCGGTGATCTTTAGATACCAAGAGGGCACCTCTTTTCTTATCACAGGAGTTGAACACCTCCAGCACCTTCCGTCTATTACCTGCTCGTTGGCAAGCACCGTCTGGTCGTTAGGACACCAGTTTACCTCTGCGAGCTTTCTGTATGCCAGACCTTTTTCGTAAAACTTCAGGAATAACCACTGGTTCCAGCGGTAGTACTCAGGATCACAGGTAGCTATCTCCCTGTCCCAATCGTAAGAAAAACCTAATCTTTTTAGTTGTTTTTTCATATAGCTTATGTTTTCATAGGTCCAATCTGCGGGATGCACTCCTTGCTTTATCGCTGCGTTCTCCGCAGGTAATCCGAAAGCATCCCACCCCATAGGATGAAGTACATTGTAGCCTTTGAACCTCAGAAACCTTGCCAAAACGTCTCCGATGGTGTAGTTTCTCACATGCCCCATGTGTATCCTTCCAGAAGGGTAAGGGAACATCTCAAGAACATAAGCCTTCTCCCCTCCCTCGCTGACCTTAAAAAGACCCATATCTTCCCAAACTTTTTGCCACTTTTCCTCTATCTTCTGTGGGTCATACATGGATAAATATTATAGTGGTTTACCCTCTATCACATCACCACCTTCTCCACTGCTCTTTTGACCTGCTTGTTCGTATATCTTGCTTCCTATTTGGGCGGAAGCGTTCAGCACCTTTTCTATGGCGCTTCTGACTTCCTGAATATCTTGAGCTGAAGTCATCACCCTTTTGGCTTCCTCTATGGTCTTTTCCACTTCAGACACAAGGTCTGCAGAAAGCTTATCCCTGTTTTCCTTTAACACCTTCTCAAGATTGTACACGTACTGATCAAGCTGGTTTTTGGCTTCCACAAGCTCCTTTTTCTTCCTGTCTTCCTCTTCGTGAAGCTGTGCCTCTTTTATCATCCTCTCTATCTCTTCTTGGGTCAAACCTGAGGAAGCCTGCACCCTTATGGACTGCTCTTTTCCTGTCCCTAAATCTTTGGCAGTTACATGGAGGATACCGTCCACATCTATATCAAAGCAAACTTCTATCTTGGGCACTCCACGTGGAGCTGGTGGTATACCCGTAAGGTAAAACTTACCCAAGGACTTGTTGTCCTTTGCCAAAGGTCTTTCACCCTGAAGCACGTGTATTTCTACCTCCGTCTGATAGTCTGAGGCGGTGGTAAAGGTCTCACACTTTCTGTAGGGTATGGGTGTATTTCTGGGAATAAGCACCGTCATAACACCACCGTAAGTTTCTACTCCAAGAGAGAGAGGTGTTACATCTACCAGCAGTATCTCCTTTACTTCTCCTGAAAGGACTCCTGCCTGTATGGCTGCACCTACTGCAACCACCTCGTCTGGGTTTACGCCTTTATGAGGTTCTTTTCCGAAAAATTCCTTTATCTTTTGCTGAACTAACGGTATTCTGGTAGAACCACCCACAAGCACCACCTCATCTATGTCCTGTGGTCTTAGCTTGGCATCTTCAAGAGCTCTTTTTACTATGTCCATAGTTCTGTTTACCAGATCCTTTATCATCTCTTCAAGTCTTGCCCTTGTGAGTGTCTTTTGAAGATGCAAGGGTTGGTTGGTAGAGGGGTCTATGGTTATAAAGGGTAGGTTTATCTCAGTTTCTAACTTAAAAGACAGTTCCTTTTTAGCTTGTTCTGATGCTTCTTTTAGTCTCTGTAATGCGGTTCTGTCTTTGCGCAGATCTATGCCTGTGTCTTTTTTGAACTCTTCTATGAGCCACTCCATTATGCGCTCGTCTATGTTAGCACCACCCAAGTGTGTGTCTCCAGCGGTAGCCTTTACCTCTATCACACCTTCCCCACCTTCTAATATGGACACGTCAAAAGTTCCACCACCAAAGTCGTACACGAGGATCCTGACATTTTCCTTCTTATCCAGTCCGTAAGCGAGAGCTGCAGCGGTTGGTTCGTTTAGGATTCTTACTACCTCAAGACCTGCTATCTTTCCCGCATCCTTTGTAGCCTGCCTTTGCCTTTCGTTGAAGTAAGCGGGCACTGTAATAACCGCTTTTGTGATCTTCTCCCCTAAGTATGCCTCTGCAGCTTCTTTGAGCTTTTTAAGAATGTGCGCTCCCACCTCCTCTGGTCTTACAAGCCTACCCGCATTGGGAACATCAAAGCTTGCGTCTCCTTTTTCGTCAGGCACCACTTTGTAGGACACCCTTTTGGCTTCTTCCTTTACTTCCTCAAACTTTCTACCTATGAATCTTTTGGATTCATATATGGTGTTTTCTGGATCAAGTATGGCACGTCTTTTGGCAGGTTCTCCAACAAGTATTTCTTTTTCCTTAGTCCAAGAAACTACAGAAGGTGTGAGCCTTGAACCCTCCTGATTGGCTATTACTACAGGCTCATCACCCATCATAACCGCCACTACCGAGTTAGTAGTTCCCAAGTCAATACCCAGTATCTTCTCAGCCATCTTTTCACCTCCAAAGGGTTTTACCTTTAAGATATAACTTTAGTTATTCTTTGTCAAGTTTTATATAAGAAGTTTTAGAAAGGTTTTAAGGGAGCCTTTATCTTGACATAAATCATATTTTGAATATATTTATATAATGAACTATCATTCAGGAGGCGATTATGGATAGCCTGTACCACATTTATAGACGGAGAGGATACACAAGGAGGGACTTTTTAAAATCTGCTCTTTTGTTGACGGCAATTCTTGGCTTTCCACCATCTGCTTTTGTTCAAGTTGCTAAAGCCCTTGAGTTAAAACCTAAGCCTGCTGTAATATGGCTTGAGTTTCAGGATTGTGCGGGATGCACGGAATCTTTTATAAGAAGCACGAGCATTTTGCCTTCGGATGTGCTTTTAGACTACATTTCTCTTGAGTACCACGAGACTCTTATGTCTCCTTCGGGCTTCTATGCGGAAGAAGCAAAAATGGAGGCAATAGAAAAGTACAGAGGTGAGTACATACTTGTGGTTGAAGGCTCAGTATCACCCAAAGACAACGGAGTTTACTGTACGGTAGGTGGTAAGTCAAATGTGGAGCTTCTCAAGGAAGCCGCTAAGAATGCCGGATTAGTAATAGCTATAGGGAGCTGTGCAAGTTGGGGAGGTATACCTCATGCAGAACCTAATCCTACCAATGCGGTGCCAGTGAGCCAACTCCTTGATGGCAAAAAGGTAGTGAATATACCCGGTTGTCCTCCGATAGGCGATGTGGTTGTTGCGGTTATAGCCGGCTATGTTATTACTGGGAAGCCTCCAGAACTGGACAGTATGGGAAGGCCTAAAACCTTTTACGGACAGACTATTCACGACAGGTGCTACAGAAGACCCTTCTACAACGCTGGTAGATTTGCCGGTTCTTTTGATGACGAAAATGCAAAGAAAGGGTACTGTCTTTATAAACTCGGATGCAAAGGACCTATCACAAGAAACGCATGTGCTACTATAAGGTGGAACGGAGGATTAAGTTTCCCTATACAATCTGGGCATCCATGCTTTGGATGTTCGGAGCCGGACTTCTGGGATAGGGGGTTTATATATTCTCCCCTCTCAGTAGTGGAGGGTGGATTTGGTTGGAAAAAGGTGCTGACGGGTGTAGCCTTAGGTGCGGTTGCAGGTGCAGTAGTTGGTACGGTTAATAAAAAGCTCATGGAGGGTAAATAATATGAGCGATGTGGCTTTTTATGACTTTGTGCGAGGACCTCTTTTGAAGTTTGCTCTATTTGTGTTTTTTATTGGTATAACCTACAGGTTCTTCAGGGTAGTGTTCTTGGGACTACCAAAGGATTACGCAAAACCTAAAGGAAACCCTTACTACATGGCTCTAAAGAAGATCGTCATAAAACCTACCATGGGTTGGACTTTCAACGAGATATTCTCAAGGAGAGCGGTAAACTTCATAGGTGGTTTTCTTTTTCACTTGGGTTTTTTAGGACTTACTTTTTTCGTGCCAGCTCATGCTTTCTTGTGGCAAGAAATAATCGGTCTACCTATACCTGCAATGCCAAACATAGTGAGTGATGTTCTGGCTTACTCCGCTCTTGGCTCTCTGATAGCTCTCACTATCCACCGTGCGTTGAACCCTGTACTTAGATTGCTTACTGGAAAAGATGAGTATTTGGCTAACTTCCTTATAGGGGCTATACTCTTTACAGGCCTCTTGGCTACCAAGTGGGCAGGTGGAGGCTCTTATGTATGGATACTCTCAACTCATATGCTTCTTGCAGACCTTCTCATACTGTATATACCTTTCAGCAGGCTTTCTCACTTTGTCTACTACTTCCTTTCTGTAGGTTTTATGGGCTGGAACGCAGGCAAGAGAGGTGTATCCTTTTAAAGGAGGTTTGACATGCCTGTAGAATCAAAGGAACAAATAGGACAGGAGGAGGTAAAGAAGTTCTACGAGTTTTGTAAAAAGAATATAAACGCTGAAGTTGCCTCTTACTTAGAAGCCTGTGTGAGGTGCGGGATATGTGCTGAGGCTTGTCTTTTCTACATGGGTGAGAATGTATCGGGAAACATAGACCCTTCGCTTACGCCAGCATACAAGGCAGACCTTTTAAGAGAAATATACAAGGAGAACTACACCTTTATAGGAAGGATAAAAAAGCTGTTGGGTTTTGGTGTAAAGATCACCCCTGAGAACCTGAAAGAACAGGTAAAGCTTACCTTTTACACTTGTACCAACTGCGATAGATGTACAAAGGCATGTCCCATGGGTATAGACACTCCAAGGCTCGTAAGTATAGTAAGAGGTGCATTGACTTATGCAGGACTTACACCTAAGGACCTTGCGGATGCTACAAACCTTTCCGTAGAAAAGGGAAGCCCTTTAGGTGTGGATGTGCCTACCTTCCTCAATAGAATAGAGTTCATATCGGAGGAGTATGAAGTGGAAATGCCTGTTGATAAAAAGCCTTCGGAATACCTCTATATTCCCTCATCTATTGAGCTTATGAAGTTTCCTTCTTCTGTAGCTTCTGCCGGTAAAGTTCTTAACAAGGCAGGTGTAAGTTGGACTCTTTCCACAATCGCTCACGAGGCTACAAACTTTGGTCTGTTTGCACAAAGCAAAGAAGTCACCAAAGAGATGCTAAGGAGGATTCTTGATGGTGCTAAGGAATTAGGGGTAAAGTACATAATAGCTCCTGAGTGCGGGCATGCTTACCAGTCCATGAGATTTATAGCGCCTAATGTGTTTCCTAAGGATTGGAAGTTTGAGGTACTGAATATAGTGGAATTCATAGATAAGATGATAAAAGAAGGTAGGCTGAGCGTAAAAAAGAAGGTCCTAAAAGAAAGGGCAACGTTACATGACTCCTGTCAGATAGGAAGAAGGGGAGGTGTCCTTAGAGAGCCTAGAAGAATATTGAGTATGCTTGCGGAAGACTTTAAAGATTCAGTTCTCATACCTGAGCACAACATATGTTGTGGTGGTGGTGGAGGTGTGCTTGTTATAAAGGATGCAGATTACTATAGACAGAAAGGATTTATCTCCAAGATGACCCTATTTGATAAAGTTGGTGCAAAAACCATTGTATGCTACTGTGCCAATTGTATGCTTGCTCTTAACAAAAGCAGTCAGGAATTAAAGAGAGATTATGAGTTTGTAAGCATTGTGGATCTTGTAGCGTCCGCTATAGAGGAGGAAGAGGCATGAAAAGGCTTGTGGTAGACCCAATAACAAGAATAGAAGGGCATTTGAGAATTGAGGCTGTGCTTGAAGGGAACAGAATAAAGTCCGCTTATTCTTCTGGCACCATGGTCAGAGGGATAGAGATAATACTCAAAGGTAGAGACCCAAGAGAGGCATGGGCTTTTGCTCAAAGGATATGTGGTGTTTGTACCACCGTACACGCCTTTGCTTCCATAAGAGCGGTAGAAGATGCCTTAAAGATAAAAGTACCCAAAAACGCCTCTTTAATAAGAAAACTTATGATAGGCACACTGTTCGTACACGACCATGTGGTACACTTTTACCACCTTCACGCGTTGGATTGGGTGAACCCACTGGAGGCTTTAAAAGCTGACCCTGCAAAGACTTCCGAATTGGCACAGAAGCTATCGGATTACGGAAAGTCCTCACCCTCTTACTTCAAAGAAGTGCAGGATAGGATACGCCAGCAAGTAGAAAGGAGACAGCTCGGTATATTCAACAAGGGCTACTGGAAACACCCAGACTATAAACTACCACCAGAAGCAAACCTTATGGCAGTAGCACATTATTTAGATGCTCTCAACTGGCAGGCACAGATAGTGCAAGTACACACCATATTCGGTGGTAAGAACCCACATCCCAACTTCGTGGTTGGTGGTATGGCATGTCCCATAGACCTCCAGAGCGATACAGCCATAAACATGGAAAAACTCGGAAAAGTAAAAAGCCTCATAGATTCCATGATAGACTTCGTAGAAAAAGTGTACCTTCCAGACCTTATCGCCATTGCGAGTTTTTACAAACACTGGTTTGAAAAAGGTGAGGGTTTAGGCAACTTTTTAGTTCTTGGAGAACCAGAAGGGGATTCTCACCATGAGGGCAGATTTTTCATACCACCTACCTTTATAAAAAACAGGGAAATAAAGAATTACGAAGATGTGGATTACTCTAAGATAGAAGAGTATGTGACACACAGCTATTACAAGTATTCACTTGGAGATGAGAAGGGACTCCATCCCTTTGAAGGTGAGACGGTTCTAAACTATACGGGTCCACAACCACCTTACGAATACCTGAATGTGGAGAGTAAATACAGTTGGCTTAAAGCACCAAGATACGCAGGCCTTCCTGCAGAGGTGGGACCCCTTGCAAGAATTTTAGCTCTTTACGCAAGGGACATGCTTGGCAGTCGAGAGCTTGTGGATTCTCATCTTGCAAAACTTGGGATTCCCTTCCAAGCCATGTATTCAACTATGGGTAGAACCCTTGCAAGAGGACTGGAAACATACATATACGCTCATGCCATGAAAAAGTGGTACGACGAGCTTTTAGAAAATATAAAATCAGGAGACACGAAGACTTTTAACGGTGAAAAGTGGGAGCCATCTACATGGGAGAGAGATGTAAAGGGTTTTGGACTTATGGAAGCGCCAAGGGGTTCGCTTTCTCACTGGGTGCACATAAAGGATGGTAAGATAGCTAATTATCAGGCTGTAGTGCCCACTACTTGGAACGCTTCACCGAGGGATGCAAAAGGACAGCCATCACCTTACGAAGCGTCTTTGGTAGGACATGAGCTTGTAAATCCTGAAGAACCTCTTGAGGTCCTAAGAACCATTCATTCCTTTGATCCGTGTCTTGCGTGCGCAGTGCACCTTATAACTGTATATAATACTTAAATATTCGTATGTGGGAACTGTCTGTTTGTTTTGACAAAGCATCTCAGGAGATGGGAGTAAACAGGAAACTTCTTGTTGCCTTATAAGTTATAATCCTTCAAAGCATGAAGGGATTTCTTATCACCTTTGAGGGTATAGATGGCTCTGGTAAAACTACACAAGCTAACCTTCTTTACGAATATCTAAAGGTGAAAGGTTTTGATGTATCCCTTTATAGAGATCCAGGTGGTACACCCTTAGCGGAAAAGATAAGGGAAGTGATCATGGAGTTTTCCATGGATCCCATTACGGAACTCCTTCTTTTTGAAAGCGCTCGTTCAAGCCTTGTATGGGAAAAAATACTTCCAGACCTGTGTGCGGACAAAGTGGTAATAATGGACAGGTTCATAGACTCAAGCATGGCTTACCAAGGCTACGCAAAAGAAATAAACCTTGGAACAGTCAGCATACTCAACCACATAGCCATCAGAGGTAGAAAGCCAGACCTTACCATCATACTGAATGTAAACCTTGAAACCGCTTTAAGTAGAATAAGACACAAAAAAACCAAGTTTGAAACCCCTGAACTTTTAAAAAAGGTAAGGGACGCATACATTCTTATTGCGCACTCAGAAAAGGAAAGGGACATACGCATAGTTGATGCCAATAGGGATAAGGAAGAAGTTTTTAAGGAGATAGTTTGTATAGTGGAGGATAAGTTGGGCGTTTGAAAGCATGGAGCTTGCTAAACCCATCTTATCAGTGATCTATAAAGAGGAAGAAGTTCTTAGAGAACTTTTACAGGAGCTAAGTGTGGAACACCTCTCTGAGTCCTTTAACTTTGCATCCATACAAAGATACTACTCAAGAGAAATGGGAGAAGGTCTTATGAAGATATTTTTATCCCTGGAGGGTCTTATTAAAAAAGAAGAGCTTGTAAGTTTTAAGTTGTGGGCTATGAAAAAGGAAAAGGAGTTTTCCTTGCATGGCAGAAGACGCCTTAACATAGACCCTGGGTATGTAGACGAGAGCCACCTTATCTTAGCATCTTCCAAAAAGCGCGGAGGAAGGCTTTACTTGGGAAAGGGCGTTTATGCAGAGATAGAGTACCTTTTCCTTTACGGAGGCTTTAGAGCTCTCTACTGGACTTACGCAGATTACAGGGATAAAAGGGTAATGGCCTTTTTTGAAAAGGTTAGGAACGCATTTCTCAAAGAGTTAAAGACTACAAAGCATGGGAACGAGCTGAGGCTTTTGTCCTTCACCGAGTATTAATTCTATCAGGTTTTTTAAGCTGGGAGAGTGATCCGTGAAAAAAAGGCTTAGGCTTGCGTTTCCTTCATTTTTAACCATAGGTGCTATCTCTTCAGTAAGGGCGCTCGCAGAATCTACTACATGTACTTCTCCCATGTACTTTTTTATGGCTGGTGATAGTAGCGGATAGTGAGTACAACCCAATATGAGAGTATCTATTTCCGTGGATTTAAGTTCTCTTAAGTAAAAATCAATCACCTTATCTACTATCTCGCCTTCTATAAGCCCTTCTTCTACCAAGGGGACAAAAAGGGGACAAGCCTTTGCGTAAACTACACTTCCTGCACTTTTAAGACTTTCCTGATAAACACCACTTTCTATAGTGCTTCTTGTACCTATAACACCTATGACTTTATTTTGTGAAACTTCCAGAGCTTTCCTTACGCCGGGTTTTATGACTCCAAATACGGGTATGCCAAGCTCCTCTTTGAGAACTTCAAGGGCATAAGAGCTCGCAGTGTTGCATGCGACTACCAGAAGGTCAATTTCAAAACGCGCAAGAAAGTGTGCACACTCCACACTATAACGCACTATGGTTTCCTTAGACTTTCCACCGTACGGTACTCTTGCGGTATCCCCCAGATATATCAGATCAACTTCTGGAAAGGCAGACCTTATGGCTTTCAGGACAGTAAGACCACCTACACCCGAATCAAAGATGCCCAATCTCACACCATCATCTCCTCTATGAACTTTATGTGATGCCTACCCTCTACAAACTCTCTGGTGGATACAACCCTTTTGTGGAACTCTATGTTAGTTTTTAATCCTCTACCCGAGACTAAAAACTCCTCTAATGCTCTTTTTGCTCTCTTTATAGCGCTCTTTCTGTCTTCTCCCCATACTATGAGTTTGGCAATCAGAGAATCATAATAGGGTGGTACAGTGTATCCGCAGTAGATGTGTGTATCTACTCTCACACCAAATCCACCTGGTAGGTAGAGCTCCTCTATCTTACCGGGTGATGGCATGAAAGTATATGGGTCTTCTGCGTTTATCCTAAACTCTATGGCATAGCCTTTTTTCTCTAAGTTTTTTATGCTGAGCTTTTCGCCTTTGGCTATCTTTATCTGCCACTTTACTATGTCTACGCCCGTTATCATCTCCGTCACAGGATGCTCTACCTGTATCCTTCCGTTCATTTCCATAAAGTAGAACTTTCCATCCTGATCCATAAGAAACTCTACCGTCCCTGCACCTTCATAATCTATAGCTTTGCAGAATTCAATGCTGGCTTCTTCTATCTCTTTGCGTTGCATGTCGCTTATAGAACTGCTCGGAGCTTCTTCTATGAGCTTTTGGTTTCTCCTTTGTATGGAACACTCCCTTTCTCCGAGTGCCACCACATTTCCATATTTATCTGCCAGAATCTGTACCTCTATGTGTTTTGGATTTATCAGATACTTTTCTATGTAAACCCTTCCATCACCAAAGGATACCTTTGCCTCTTCAATGGCTAAGGGTAGCTTTTCTCTTAGCTCTTTCTCATCCCTGACCACTCTTATACCTCTGCCACCACCCCCTGCAGAAGCTTTGATCACCACAGGATAACCTATTTTGTTTGCTATCTCTATTGCGGACTTCACATCAACACACCTATCGCTCCCTGGCAGTAATGGTATGCCTATTTTTCTTGCCAGCTCTTTAGCTCTTATCTTGTCGCCTATAAGCTCAAGGGTTTGTGCGGACGGACCTATGAATATTTTCTTACTTGCCTTTACTATCTCTGCAAACTTGGGATTTTCCGCCAAGAAACCGTATCCCGGATGCACGGCATCCGCACCGGACACTTCTATGGCTGACATGATGCGTGGGATGTCCAAATAACTCTTAACTGCTTCCGCAGGTCCTATGCATATACTTTGGTCTGCTAATTTTACATGCATAGACTCTCTATCCGCTTCTGAGTAAATCGCAACCGTTTTTAGTCCAAGCTCTCTGCATGTCCTTATAACCCTTACTGCTATCTCTCCTCTATTGGCTATCAGAACTCTTTTGATCATAGACTTAACATTATATTGGGTTTTTAAGTATGTTTCTAAGAAGGTACCTATCTCCGCTTATGTTGGTAATAACTGTATTAACGCTACCTATAACAAAGCTTAGGCTCATTTTAACAGGCAAATAACTATCTTCATCAACCCAGAGATACCACTTACCTCTTGGTTTTAAAAGCCCCTTTGTCTCAATGTTGGGATACACTTCAATCATCCTTGTATTGAAAGTTCCCAGGTCAGTATCTATACTCTCTCTTTTTAATACGGAATACGGAAGTACATACTGCTTATCGTCGTAAAACATAAGAATATTACCGTAATTTTTAAGCGCGGAGTCTCTGTAAAGTAAGAGACTCGCAGTGTAAGGTTCTACATACCCTGCTTCTTGATAAACCTTTTCTTCACTTTTTTCTATTTGATCACTGAGCTTTTTGTACTTTACTTCCTTCACATATATCTTTCCATCTTTGAAAGTGTACTCTTGATATCTTTTAAACTCTCCTTCCTCTTGGTAATACTTGAAACTTATGGGCTGAAGAGTACCCTTTTCTATAACTGCCTGTCCTCTGTTGTATACCCTCTTTACTAACTTACCTACGTTTACCGTTTTTACCACACTTGAAACATAAAGTTCTTTGCTTCCCTTATCTTCGTAAGTTATACAAGTCTCTGCAACAGGCAAAAAGACAAAGTATGCTTTATAGCACGCAGTTAGCTTATTTGCAAAAGAGGAAGTGAGTGGTAAAAGGATCAGAAGGAGTAGAGATTTTTTAAGTCCTCTAACCAAGATCTCATCTCCTCTGCCATTGACGGGTGGTTGTGTTTTATGGCTTTTTGTATACCTTCTTGAAGGGTTTGTATAGCCTTTTCGTATTCTCCGAGTTCTTCGTAGCATTTGGCAAGTACCTTGTAGCCTGCTCCCTCATCCTCTTGCATCTGAAGATACGTTTCCATATGCTCTGCGGATTTCATGTAGTCTTTTTCCTTGAAGTACTCAAGGGCAAGGGAGTAATGCACCATAGGGTTGTTGGGATTCTTTTTGAGTAGTTCAAGAAAGTATTCAAGCCTGTTCATTGGTTTTCCCTCTTGAGCTTTTCGTACGCAGATATAACATATCCCAAGAAGGCATTTTCGGGCTGAGCACCTACAAACTCTACAAGACCTCTGTTTATAACTATCTTGGGCACACCTACTACCTGAAATCTTTCTGCAAGATCCATATTCTCGCTGGCATCCACTATCAAAGCTTTTATGTTTTCGTTAGCTAAGGCAAAGTTCATAGCCATAACTGCTGCAGAAGGACAGTATCCACAGGAGGTAGTCACAAAAACCATGATCTCCATAGGTAAGTCTATGCTCTTTAACATCTCTATAGTCTTTTCAGAAAGCTTTGGGGCTCTTTTAGACACCTGAATAATACCCTGCACCAAAGTGCTAAATTCAAGACCAGCAGGTAGTCCTATATACCTTATACCGTAATCCCTCTCCCCTTCTATCACTATTGTAGGAACGCGTTCTATACCATAGGCCTGTGCTACCTGCTTGTCTATGAGAGGAGAGTATATTTCAAGCTCTATTTTTTCAGGTTCTACCTGAGACACTTCCTTCAAAAGGTCTTCCGCAATAGAGCAAGTCTCACAGCCTATTGCTTGAGAGAATAATTTTACTTTGACCTTTTCTTTGAGCTCCTTAGAAAGCAGGTCTTTCAGCTGAGCTCTTACCTCAAGACTAAGAAGCATTTTTCACCTCCTTATAAATATAATTATAATCTTATAATACCCGTCGAGCCAATAAAAATCCTTCCTTCTCTGTATATTACTTTGACTCCTCTACAGAGGCGCATACACCTTATAATTTATACTACTATGCGGTTAAATGTGGGTGATAAGGCTTTAGATTTTACACTTTTTTCTTACAGTGGAGAGAGGTACTCTCTTTATGAGACCCCCGGCTATGTGGTACTTGTCTTTTACAAAGTGACTTGTCCTACATGTCAGCTTACCCTTCCCTTTGTAGAAAGATTGTACAAGCTCTATGGAGATAAGATAACCTTCTACGGTATAGTTCAGGATGGTCCTAAAGATGCGGAGGATTTCGCAAAGAAGTATAGCCTTACCTTTCCTCAGCTTTTGGATTATCCTGACTATAAGGTTTCTGAAAGCTACTCTGTTGAGGTTGTGCCTACCATTTACTTGGTAAATGAGGAAAAGATCGTAGAGTTTGTTAGTTCATCTTTTGTTAGAAAGGAGCTTGAGGATCTTATCAGAAAACTCTCTTCTGTGGCACAAAGCCCATATCAAGACATATTTGAAGGGACACAAGTTCCTGTTTTTAAGCCTGGCTGAAGTTCAAGGAGTAAGCGTTAGTTTAACGCTAAGAAACAATGGATACCTGCAGAAGGTTGGAAGAAGTAGAGAGTAAAATAAGAGATGCCTGTGAAAGGGCAGGAAGAAAGCGGGAGGACGTGCTCTTACTTGGAGCTTCCAAAAGCGTTTCCTTATCAAAAATAAAAGAATATTATCAGTGTGGACTTTCTGTGTTTGGGGAGAACAGGGTGCAGGAGTTTTTAAAGAAGTATGAGGAGCTAAAAGATCTACACATAGACTGGCACTTCATAGGTAGATTACAGAGTAATAAGGTAAAGTACATAATAGACAAGGTAAACCTCATACACTCCTTAGACAGAGAAAGCTTGGCGCATGAGATAAACAAAAGAGCACAAGCTTTAGGCAAAATTCAGGAGGTGCTTATAGAAGTAAATGTAGGAAACGAAGAGTCAAAAGGTGGATTAGAATCAGAAGAACTTCTTAACTTTTATGAGCGCATGCTTGCCTTTAAAAACCTAAGAGTGGTAGGACTCATGTGTATTCCACCATACAGAGAAGACCCAAATCAGGTAAGACCTTACTTTGAAAAGCTCAGAAAGCTCAAAGAAAAGTTAGAATGGGAATTTTCTGTAAAGCTTAACCACCTTTCCATGGGTATGTCCCACGACTTTGAGGTAGCTATAGAAGAAGGCGCTACCATAGTACGAATAGGTACTTTACTGTTTGGAAAGAGAACTTAATCAAGCTTATATTATTATGTGATGGAGCGCATATTTGTATGGGGTCTTAACTTTAAAACCGCCCCCATAGAGTATAGGGAGAGACTTGCCTGTAATAAGGACGAGAGCGCTTACCTGCTTAGAGTTCTCAAGACTACAACAGGTGTAAAAGAGATAATGCTTCTATCTACTTGCAACAGGGTGGAACTATACACTGTTGCTGAACATTATGATGCTGTAAACGAGCTGGTGGATAACTTAACGGAAATTAAAGGTGTAAACCCAGATGTAAAAAGGTATTCTTTTCTTTTGAAAGGAAAGGAGGCTTTATCTCACATATTTAGGGTAGCCTCAAGCCTTGACTCCATGGTTATAGGTGAAACGCAGATAACTTCTCAGTTCAAAGAGGCTTTCCGAATTGCAAAGGAAACGGGCACTACTGGAAAGATCATTAACAGGCTTTACGAAAAGGCTCTAAGAACTGCAAAAAGAGTAAGAACAGAAACGGGCATAAGCAAAAATGCGGTATCTGTAAGTTATGTTGCTGTTGAGCTTGCAAGAAAGATATTTGGAGACCTAAAAAAAGCAAAAGTACTTCTTGTGGGTGCTGGCGAGATGGGGGAGCTTTGCGCCAGGTATCTTAAAAAGCTTCAAGCGAGTCTTTTTATAACCAACAGGACTTACGAAAAGGCAGTGGAGCTTGCACAGGAGCTTGAAGGACATGCCCTTAGATTTGAGAGCCTTGAGGATTACCTTCACGAGTTTGAGATAGTCATACTCTCCACAAGCTCCAAAGAACCTATACTGAAAAAAGAGACTGTCAAAAAAGCTATAAAGCTGAGGAACTACAAACCCATGTTTATCATAGACATATCCGTACCAAGAAACGCAGACCCTTCCATAAACAACTTGGATGAGGTTTTCCTTTACAACATAGATGACCTCAAAAGCGTGGCAGATAAAAATCTGTCAGAGAGGTTAAAAGAGAAAGAAAAGGGAGAGATCATAGTTTGGGACGAAGTAGAAAAGTTTGTAAAGTGGCTTGAACTTCTCAAGGTAGAAAACTATATCATAAAGATAAAGGAAACTTGGAGTGATGTGGAGCTAAGAGAGCCCAAAGTAAGAAAGCTTATCCACTCTGCCATAGAAGAGATAAGAAAACAGCCCTCTCTTGCGGAAAGATTGTTTAAAATATTCGTTCAGGAGGTAGATAATGGAGACACGCTCAGAAGGTTATCCTATGTCCATAACAGAGCTGATGGAACTCGAATCTGAATATTCCATAAAGGCTTACATACTCATAAAGGCAGACCCAAGAGAGATACCTTCCATCATGTTAGCTCTTTCCACCTTTGAGGGGGTAAAAACGGCGGATGTGGTAACAGGACCGTATGACATAATAGTCTTTGCGGAACTTCGCAATCAAGATGAACTGGGTAGGTTAGTTATAAACAAGATACATTCCTTAGAAGGTGTAAGGGAAGCTCTCACCTGCGTAGTGGTTAAGATATGAGATATCCACAAGTAATGGAATACGAAGACAGAATAGTAGTCATATACTCTTCTGAAGAACCTGCTTACAACCAAGAGGACGATGGGGTTATGCTTTACTATTCAAAAAAAGGAGATATAGTAAAAATTATAATAAAAAAAGATGATAAACACCACATCATATACTTCTGAAAGTCTTATCATAAAAGGAGGTTGTAAGCTAAAGGGGAAGGTAAGAATCTCAGGTTCTAAAAACGCATCCTTACCCATAATTATGAGTACGCTGCTTACCAATAAGCCCTGTCATATAGAAGATGTGCCAGACCTGCTGGATGTTAAAAACAGTGTGGAGCTTTTGCGTTTGCTTGGTGCAGAGGTTATACAAAGCTCTACTTCTCTCGCTGTTGATGCATCAAAGGTAAACAGTTTTATCGCACCTGATCACTTAGTAAGGAGGATGAGAGCGTCTGTGCTTGCCATGGGACCCCTTTTGGCACGCTTCAAAAAGGCGGTGGTTGCAATGCCAGGTGGCTGTTCCATAGGCATAAGAGCTATAGACCAACATCTGAAAGTCTTTGAGAAGGCAGGGGCACACATAAAGGTTCAGCACGGATACATTCACTTAGAACTAAAAGACATAAAACCTGTTGAATACACCTTTGAAGTGGTCACTGTGACAGGCACAGAGAACGCTCTTATGTTCCTAAGCATGTGTGAAAAAAGGAGCATACTTAGGAATATAGCCATAGAGCCAGAAGTTATGGACTTGATAGAAGTTTTAAGAAAGATGGGAGCAAACATACAGGTGGAAGGTAGAACCGCCATAATTAGGGGCAGTTCTGAACTTGGAGGCTTTACTCATAGAGTTATACCCGACAGGATAGAGGCTGGTACTTTTCTAGTAGCGGGTTTTATGACTAAAGGGGACATAGAGCTTGAAAATGTCCGCGTTGACCATCTTGGTAGTGTCATAGAGAAGCTTAAAGAAGCAGGAGCGTGCATAGAAGTGTGTGGAACTGATAGGATAAGGGTTTATTCAAAAGGGAATAGCATCAGACCCCTTTCTATTTCTACTTTGGAGTATCCTGGTTTTCCCACAGATATGCAGGCTCAGTTTATGTCTATGTGCTGTTTGGCAGATGGTTGGTCAGATATAACGGAGAACATCTTTGAAAATAGGTTTCAGCATGTGGCAGAACTAAAAAGAATGGGTGCGGACATACATGTAAAGGGTAGAACTGCTTTCGTAAGAGGTGTAGAAAAGCTCACAGGTGCAGAGGTTTTCTCTACGGATCTTCGGGCTTCTGCCAGTTTAGTGCTTGCGGGCCTTGTAGCAGAAGGAGAAACTATTGTGAGAGATATATACCATCTTGATAGAGGCTACGAAAGACTGGACGAAAAGCTAAGAAACCTTGGAGCGGTAGTTGAGAGGCAAACATCATATGAATGAGCATATACTGATCGTAGGTCTTGGGAACATGGGTAGGAAGTATCTTTCCAAGTTGGAAGAGCTGGGACACAAGCTTGTAGCTTGCGACATAGACCCTCAAAAGGCTACAGATAAGCACCCTTTTTACTGCCACCTGGGTGAAGTGAAAGAAGAGCTAAAGGCAGTCATAGTTGCCATAGATCCTATAGCGCATGTTAGCGTATCAGAAAACTTTTTAGAAAAGGGAATTCCCGTTCTTCTTGAAAAACCACCCGCTCTTAGCACAGAGGAGTTTGAAAAAATATACCACTACCCTAATCTCTATGTGTCCGAAATAGAAACCTTCTCTTCGTGCTTGAATTTTTTTCCAAAAGAGGTAGAGAACATCCAGATAGAAAGGTTAGGAAAAGGAAAAGGCTACATATCCCCCTTGTGGGACCTTGCTTGGCATGACCTTTACTTGCTTCAACTGTTTTTTGAAGACATCAAGATAGAAAAGCTTACCGTCAACAAAGTATGGGAACTTCACGGCAGGATGGATGATGTGCCTTTTTCTATAAGGACCGCATGGCAGTATCCAGAACCATCACGAAGATGGATCATAAACGGTGGTCAAGTAATACTTGATTTCGCAAGAGAAGAGGTATGGGTAGGTAATAGGCTCATTCATAGGGAAGAAAAAAGGGACAAGTTAAGACTAATGTTAGAGAGCTTTATAAAAGGGAACTTTGATCACAAAAGCAGAGAACGAGCTAAAAAGAACCTTATGCTTTTGGAACACACTGAGCGTCTTCCTGCAACATCCTTTTGAGGGTTAACCTATTTATACCAAGCGTCTTTGCTGTCCTTGAATAGTTTCCTTTCAAAAGAGAAAAAGCTTCCTGCACAATGGTTTTAGAAAGCTTATCCATAAGAGTGTAGTATATGTTGCTCTCTCCTTCTCTTATTAGCCTTCCAACTTCTCTTCTTAGCGTATCCTCAAGGCTGTAATTTTCGTAATCTTGGGTTATGATATCAAGATCTTCTTCTTTTAGAACCGCTCCGGTGCAAGAGCTTATAGCTCTTGTAAGTGCGTTTTCAAGCTCCCTCACATTGCCTGGCCAGTTGTAAGACAAAACTTTCTTTAAAAATCCCTCCGTATAGCCTATTATTCTTTTACCTGTTTCCCGCGAGATGTTCTGTAATATACAATCTACCAGCAACGGTATGTCATCCTTTCTCTCTCTAAGGGGTGGTATGTGGATCTCTGCTGTGCTTATCCTGTAGTAAAGGTCTTCTCTGAATTTACCCTCTTTTACGAGCCTTTTAAGATCCTTGTTGGTGGCACTTATCAATCTAAAATCGCAGTGTATCTCTTTGGTGCTTCCAAGCCTTCTAACTTTTTTTTCTTGCAATACCCTTAAAAGTTTAGGCTGTAAGTGTAAAGGTAAGTCCCCTACCTCGTCCAAAAAGAGAATACCGCCCTTTGCAGACTCTATGAGCCCTTCTTTGCTTGATATGGCTCCTGTGAAAGCTCCCTTTTCGTATCCAAAAAGTTCTGCCTCAAGTAGTTCCGAAGGCACTGCAGAACAGTTTATCGCAACAAAAGGTCCGTTCCACCTTCTGGATGTCTTCCATAATGCCTTTGCAAAGACCTCCTTCCCCACACCCGTCTCACCAAAGAAAAGCACAGGAACATCAAGAGAAGCAGCTTTACCTACCTTTAAAAGCACCTCCTTCATCTTACCTTCAGGGTTTCCCACTATGGAACAGAGCTCTTTGCACAGCTCCCCAGAGACCTCTTCCTCTCGCTTGTGAAGGTATATAATCCTCTGAACTTTCTGAGAACTGTCCAACTTTTGAAGTAGCCTTCTTAGCCTTTCCTCGTCTATGGGTTTGAGCAGAACATCGTAAAATCCAAGGCTTACAAGCTTTATTGTGTAGCCCGGGATGCTTTTAGAGGTAAGTGCTACTGGTATGTTTTCTCCATCTTTTAGGTCTGGGAGACTTGAAAGACCTACAGTGTCTATATCTACAAGCACAAAGGCGTTCTCCAATTCTTCTGGAAGTTCCTCAACTTTTTGAAAACCTTCAACTCTCAAGCTTGGGTCTGTGGTGTGCAGTAGCCTTTCCATGTTTATAGAATATACAATCTGATTACACAACATACATGATATCGCTCACATTTTATACGCCGTTTACCCTTTTCCCCACAATCTTTCCTTTGGCACAAAGTTTGCAAAATGTTCACCGTAGGAGGTTGAGAAGTATGGAGAGAGAAATTTTGGAAATAAACCCAAGAGAGAGGTTAAAGGCGGAAAAACATCCTTTGGATATTCTTTCCGAGCTTCCTGAGATAATAAAGAAAGGATACGAAGAGACACCAGAGGAAGACCTTGTAAGGCTACAGTGGTATGGACTTTACCATGACAAGCCAAGAGTAGGACACTTTCTCCTTAGGGTTAAGGTGCCAGGTGGTATTTTATCTGCAAAGCAGGTAAAGGTGTTAGGAGATATAGCTTATAGGTTCAACGACTATGCGGAGCTAACCTTAAGACAGGATGTACAGCTTCACTACATAAGGTTAGAAGACCTTCCGGAAGTTTTTGAGAGACTCAAAAGCGTGGAACTCTTTCCTGTAGGAGCTTGTGGTGATACCGTTAGGAATATTACCACATGCCCCCTCTGTGGCGTAGAAAAGCACGAGCTTTTTGATGTGGTGGATAATATCTACGAACTTGAGGAATTTTTTCATAACCCAGAAAATAGAGAGTACTTTAACTTACCCAGAAAGTTCAAAATAACCCTTTCCGCATGTCCTTACCACTGCAATATGCCAGAAATGCACGACCTTGCTTTTGTGGGAACCATCTTAGAAGGCACTGAAGGTTTTGCAGTGTGGGTAGGAGGTGGTCTATCCTCCACACCCAGAATAGCGCGAAAGCTTGGCATCTTTGTGGAAAAGGATAAAGTACTTGAAGTAGCAAAAGCTGTAGTGGACATATGGAAGGAAGATCCGGAAAACAGAAAATCCTTTGTGAAGGCAAGATTCAAGTACATGGTGGACAGGCTGGGTGTTGAAAGGATAAGAGAGATGCTTTTAGAAAGACTCAGCTTTCTGCCAGCAGTCCTTGAACAAGAGCCAATACCTGTAAAAAGATACTTCCACACGGGTTTGGGAGAACAGAAACAAAAAGGCTTTTACTACTTAGGAATACCTGTCCCAGCAGGAAGGGTAAAGGGAAGTCAGCTTTTAAAGCTAACTGAGCTCATGGAAAAGTTTAACCTTTCCCTCAGGATCACTCAAAGACAGAACTTGGTGCTGGTAAATATTCCAGAGGATAAGCTTGAGACGGTAAAGGAAGAAGTAAAAGGGCTTGGCTTTCATCTTGATGTGAGCGAAACCAGAGCTGTATCGGTTGCCTGTACCAGTGATCCCTTCTGTAACTACTCGGTAGGTCCTTCTAAGGAAGCACTTTTAGAACTTCTTGAATATCTTGAGAGGGAACTGGGAAGGATAGAGAATATAACTATAGGTGTTGATGGGTGTCCTCATGCCTGCGCTCACCATTGGCTAAACGATATAGGCTTGCAAGCAACACACCTTAGACATCCAGATGGCTCTGTAGAGACCACTTACAATTTAGTTCTTAGGGGAGGGTATGGAAAGTATGCAAAGGTAGGAAAAGTCATTGCTAAAAAAGTCTCACTTGAAAAGTTAAAGGTTTACCTAAAGAACCTTATCCTTGCCTTTAGAAACTCGGAATTTGAAGATTTTTACTCTTTTGTAAATTCCAAAAGTGATGAAGAGCTCATCAGTATAATGTCCGCCAAAGCTCTGGAAGATAAGAAGCTTGTTAAGATAAGCATATTTGGTCCGTTAAGTCGTTTTTCTGGGGGGCTTACTGAGATTGAAGTGAGTGCTCCAACTGTACGTTCCGCTCTTGAATTTCTTGAGAAGGAGTTTGAAGGCTTTAGAGGGAAGCTTTTTGATGAACAGGGGAATCTAAAGCCTTTTGTGAAGGTTTTCCTTAACGAGGAGGACATATCTTATCTGAAGGGGCTTGATAGCGAGCTGAAAGAGGGTGATCATATCATGCTCTATCCCGCTCTTGCTGGAGGTTCTCACACTTTTGATGAACTTGAACTGCACGAGCTTGCTATAGAGTTTGAGGATAAACCTCCACAGGAACTTATCTCCTGGGCTATTGAAAACTTTCATCCTAAGCTTTATATAGCCTTCAGCGGTCAGGCAGAGGATACGGTACTTTTGGACATGGCTTGGAGGATAAACCCAGAAGTTAGGGTTTTTACAGTGGACACAGGGAGATTACACGAAGAGACATACAGACTTATTCAGGAGATAGAAGAGAGGTACAACATAAGAATAGAACTTTACTTTCCTTCCGCAGGTGATGTGGAAGAGCTGGTCAAAAAGCACGGTATCAACTGTTTTTACAGGACGGTTGAACTCAGACATCTGTGCTGTCATATAAGAAAGGTAAGACCGTTATTGAGAGCTCTTTCTCAGGTGGACGCTTGGATAACAGGACTTAGGAGAGAGCAATGGGCTAGCAGGCAGAATATTATGAAAATAGAAGTAGACCACGACCATGGGCAGATAGTGAAGATAAATCCCCTTGCAGACTGGAGCGAAAGGCAGGTATGGGAGTACATAAAGAAAAACAACCTACCTTATAACAAGCTCTACGAGATGGGATATAGAAGTATAGGGTGTGAACCTTGCACAAGGCCAGTGGCACCTTACGAAGACCCAAGGGCTGGCAGGTGGTGGTGGGAGAAGGACGCTCCAAAAGAATGTGGTATGCACTGCAGTATAGAGACAGGTGGTTTTGAAAAGATAGCGGACAAGCTGATAAAGGAGGAGAAAGATGGCCATAAGAGTTCTTGAAAAAGTGAATGAGAAAAGCTTAATAAAAGAATTAACATTAAGGGGTTGGAAGGAGGGGAAATTCAATGGAAAGCAAGCTATGTTTAAGGAATTTGAAACCTACCTTTGGGTTGCAGTAATAGAAGAGTATCCGTACTTTCTATCTCTCCCAAAAGAAGAAAATTCCAAGGTGCATTCGGGGGGTATGAAAGAGTTAATGAAGGAAGTAGAAAAGCTTTCTCATAAGATGGGCTTTTCTTTACCTATAAAGCCAGGAGGAGGACATCATGTTTGAATACGCCGTGTTTGGCTTCTTCATAGCCTTTGCCATAGGATTAACTGGTGTAGGTGCTGGAACTCTTACTGCGCCTCTTCTCATCTTGCTTGGCTTAGATCCTGCAAAAGCAGTCGGTTCTGCCCTTGCCTTCTCTACAGTGGTGAAGTTTCCAGCGGTGCTTACTCATGCCGTTTACAAAAATTTGGATTATAAAACCCTTCTTCTTATGCTTGTGGGAGGAGTTCCTGGTACACTCTTGGGTTCTCTTCTTCTCAAACTGTTTCATGACCCCTTAGGATTAAAGAAGCTTCTTCTTTTAGTCATAGGTATCACCATAATATTTTCTGTCCTTTTAAACCTACTTATGATTTGGAAAGGTAAGAGGTTTGACTTAAGCAGGTATAAATACCTTTTACCTGTAGCTTGCTTCTTAATAGGCCTTGAAGTTGGTTTTACATCTGCTGGTGCTGGAGCTTTAGGTATGGTATTGCTCTTATACTTTACAAAACTGAGTCCTGCAAGAGCGGTTGGTGTGGATATAGCCTTTGGTTTAGCTTGCTCCTTTGTAGGTGGTACCTCACACTTTTTACAAGGTCATACAGACACGGGAATATTTCTTCCCATGTCCTTAGGTGGTCTCGCTGGAGTGTTGCTTGGGACTCATTTAGCAAGGACCTTAAATCCCAAGCCTCTAAGAATAGTTATATCACTGTTGCTTGTTGCAGTTGCCATAAACCTTATACAAAAGGGTTTGAGATGATGGGTAAAGTGTACATAGTAGGTGCAGGACCAGGAGATGTGGAACTTTTAACCCTAAAGGCGTACAAACTCATAAAATCTGCAGATGCCATACTTTATGACAGACTCATAAACCAAGAGATACTGTCCCTTGCAAAGCCTAACTGCGAACTCGTGTA